>NZ_JBHVYI010000052.1:0-65759 GCF_042880975.1 Streptomyces sp. NPDC058289 | reverse complement strand
GCCCGCCCCCCCCCCCCCGCGCCCCCCCCCCGCCCCACCCCCGCCGGGGAATCTCCGCCGCCTCAATTCGCCCTCAAAACCGCCCCCCACCACCTTTACCCCGGGGGCCCCCCCACCGCTCTACTCCCCTCTCAGTTCGACTCTTGCCGTCTCCGCAGGATTCCGAGAAGAGGGATCACATGCAGCACGTGCACCAATCGGCCCACCGCGCCGGCATCCCCGACCCGCTCCGCACCGCGTTCTCGGCCCACGCCGAAGCTCGCCGCCGCGGCATGCCCATCGCCGAGGTCCTCGGCGAGCAGGCCGAGGACACCCGCCGGGAACGCGCCCGCCGGGCCCAGGAACAGCCCGACTCGGGCGCCCGTACGCCCGGCCGCCGCCGGATACTCGGCGCCGCGGGCGCCGCGGCCCTCGCCGCCGCCCTCCCCGGCGGCCTGCTCTCCCCGCTCCGCGCCGCCGCGGCCGGCGCCGCCGCCCCGCGCATCGTGATCGTCGGTGCGGGACTCGCGGGACTGCGCTGCGCGCACCGGCTGTGGAACCAGGGCAACCCGGTCGCCACCACGGTGTACGAGGCGGACAGCACCCGCATCGGCGGCCGCTGTTGGTCCCTGCGCGGCTTCTTCTCCGGCGGCGCGATCCACGAGCACGGCGGATCCTTCATCAGCTCCACCGACACTGCGGTCCTCGAACTGGCCCGGAGCCTCGGACTGCAACGGGAGATCGCCAACGGCGGCGAGCTGCACGCCGGTGACTACGCGGGCTGGGTCAACGGGGCTTCCTACTCCGGGCTCCAGCAGCAGAACGACTGGACCGCCGCCGCCTACGACGCGTTCAGCGCCTCGTACGCGGCCGCCGGCACCGCCCGCTACGACGGCTACACCGCCGAGGCGTACCGGCTGGACCACCTCTCCTGCCTGGACTACCTCGACGAGATCGGCCTCGCCCCCGGCTCCCGCCTCGGCCAGCTGATCCAGGCCCTCCAGCTCCAGTCGGGCGGCGAGCCCGCCGAGGCCTCCGCGCTGGGCATGATCGGCTTCCTCGGGGCCTCGTCGGTCTTCGCCGGCGGGCGCGGCTTCGACGAGAAGTACCACCTCGTCGGCGGCAACGACCAGCTCGTCAGCGGGATGGCGGCCCAACTCCCGGCCGGCACGGTCCGCCGGGGCCATCAGCTCATCGCCCTGCGCCGCAACGGCGACGGCTCGTACACCTGCGTCTTCGACCACGGCGGCAGCACCGTCTCGGTGCCGGCCGACCACGTGGTGCTGGCCCTGCCCTTCAGCACCCTGCGCGAGGTCGACCTCTCCGGGGCCGGCCTCTCCGCCCGCAAGCTGACCGCCGTCCGGCAGCAGGGCATGGGCCAGAACGCGAAGCTCGTCACCGAGCTCTCGGCCAAGACCTGGCCGCAGCTCGGGTACAACGGGATCAGCAACACCGGCCCCGTCGGCTACCAGACCGCCTGGGACGGCTCGGTCGCGGGCGCACCCAACGGAACACCGTCGCTGCTGGTCGACTTCCCCGGCGGGAACACTGCCCGCGACGTGCTCACCGGGGCCGCGCACGGCCCGGCGCCCGCCGCCGACGTCGACTGGTTCCTCTCCCAGATCGAGCACGTCTACCCGGGCACCCGGGCCGCGTACACCGGCAGGGCGTACGAGGACCACTGGTCCCGGGCCCCCTGGCAGCGGGGCGCCTACCACTACTACAAGATCGGCCAGTACACCTCGATCGCCGGGTGCGAAGGGCTCCAGGAGGGCCGGATCCACTTCGCGGGCGAACACACCGACGTGGAGAACTCCACGCTGAACGCGGCGGTCTCCTCCGGCGAGCGCGTCGCCACCGAGATCGGCTGCCAGATCTGATCCCGGCCCGCGCGCACCGCGTCACCGGAGCCCCGCGCGGTCACCTCCGCGCGGTCACCTCTTCGGGGTCAGCCGGTCCCACAGGAAGGTGTGGACCAGCGCCTCGTTGAAGGCGGTCTGCCCGTGGTCGGTGGCGCCCGCGTGCCCGCCGCCGAGGTGCTCGTGGAAGAGCACGGGGTGCCCCGACTCCCGCAGCCGGGCGGCCATCTTGCGGGCGTGCCCGGGGTGGACGCGGTCGTCGCGGGTCGAGGTCAGCAGGAGCATCGGGGGGTACGGGGGCCCGTCCGTCCGGACCTGGTGGTACGGGGAGATCCCCTCCAGGTGGGGCCGGTCGGCCGGGCTGTCGGGATCCCCGTACTCGGCGATCCAGCTCGCTCCGGCGAGCAGCTTGTGGAAGCGGAGCATGTCCAGCAGCGGCACGTGGGCGACGACCGCGCCGAACAGCTCGGGGTCGCGGGTCAGCATCGCGCCCATGAGCAGCCCGCCGTTGCTGCCGCCTTCGATGCCGAGCTGGGCGGGGGTGGTGACGTCCCGGGCGATGAGGTCCCGGGCCACGGCGGCGAAGTCCTCATAGGCCCGGACCCGGTTCGCGCCGAGCGCGGCCTTGTGCCACTGCGGCCCGTACTCGTGGCCGCCCCGGATGCCCGCCACCACGTAGGTGCCGCCGCGCGCGAGCCAGGCGCGGCCGGTGACGGCGCTGTAGCCCGGGACCATGGAGACCTCGAAGCCGCCGTAGCCGTAGAGCAGGGTCGGACCGGGGCCGGTGCGGTCCTCGGGTCCGACGACGAAGTACGGCACCTTCGTGCCGTCCGCGGAGCTCGCGAAGTACTGCCGGACCGCCAGGCCGGCAGTGTCGAAGAGCGCCGGGCCCTGCTTCAGGGTCTCGTCGGCGCCGGCCGGGGCCGTACCCCGGTACAGGGTGGACGGCTGGAGGTGGCCCGAGACGTTGAGGAAGAACTCGTCGCTCACGTCCGGGTCGGTTCCCGTGACGGAGGCCGTGGACAACGGCGGAACGCCGGACAGGGGGGTGCGGCTCCAGCCGTCGGGGCCCGGCCCGGGGGTGAGGATCTCCAGTCGGGAGGAGACGTCGGCGCTGGTGGTGAGGATCAGGTGGTGGCGGGTCCAGCTCCAGCCCGCGAGGGCGGTGTGCTCGTCCGGGGCGAAGAGCACCGCCGCCTCCCGCTCCCCCGCCCGGAAGGCCTCGAAGTCGAAGGCGAGCAGGCTGCCCGCGACGTGGCCCAGCCACGGCGACTTCGGCGCGACGATCAGCCACTCGCGGTGGACGGAGGCACTGGCGTCGTCGGGGACGTCGATCTTCTCGGGCCCGGCCGCCGGATCCGAGGTCCCGTCCGTGGGGAGGAGGAGCAGCTCCTGCTTCCAGAAGTCGATCTGCCGGTGGACGAAGTCCCGTTCGAAACCGGGCGTGTCATCGTGCCAGCCGGATGCGGACAGGTCCGTCGGCCGGCCCTCGTAGACCGTTTCCGCCTCCGCGAGGGGGGTGCCGCGCCGCCAGCGGCGCACTTGGAGGGGGTAGCCGGAGGCTGACATCGAACCGGGGCCGAAGTCCGTGCCGATCCAGACCCGGTCCCGGTCGATCCAGCCGATCCGGGTCTTGGCCTCGGCGACTTCGAAGCCGCCGGTGACGAACTCCCGCTCCTCCAGGTCGAACTCGCGCACCACACAGGCGTCCGCGCCGTCCCTGGACAGCATGACCAGGGCGTGGCGGTGGTCGGGAGCCAGGACCGCGGCGCCCGCCCAGGCCCACTTCTCCCCCTCGGCCTCGGCGAGCACGTCCAGGTCCAGGACCGGCTCCCAGTCGGGCCGGTCCTTGCGGTACTCCTCCAGCGTGGTGCGCCGCCACAGACCGCGGACGTGGTCGGCGTCCTGCCGGAAGTTGTAGAGGTGGCGTCCCCGGCGGCGCGCGTACGGGATCCTGCCGTCGTCGTCGAGGACCTCGCGGATCCCCGACTCCAGCACCTTGAACCCGGGGTCCGAGGCCAGCTCGGACACCGTTTCTTCGTTGCGCTCGCGCACCCAGGAGAGGGCGGCCTCGCCGGTGACCTCTTCCAGCCAGAGGTAGGGGTCTTCATCGCTCATCCGCCGATTGTGCAGGATCGGAGGGCGGCCGCGAGCCGTCCGGGGCGGGCCCCGCCACGGTCCGGGCCGGGACTCGGCCGCGAGTCGGTCACGGCACCGGCCGCGACCCGGCCACGACCCGGGCCGGAACCGAAAATCGGTTGCCGGAGGACGGGCCGACGCCGACGATGGCCCCTCGTGAGCAGATCCCGTTTCGCCTCCCTATTGCCCGACCTGTCCCCGCTGCGGTCCAGCCCCGATTTCCGGCTGCTGTTCTACCAGGGCACGGTCACCTACTTCGGCTCGTTCATGGCGATGATCGCGCTGCCGCTGCAGATCAAGCACCTGACCGACTCACCGCTCGCGGTCGGTGCGATGGGCGCGGTGGAGCTGCTCCCGCTGGTGGTGTTCGGTCTCTACGGGGGCGCCCTCGCCGACGCCGTGGACCGGCGGCGGCTGATCCTGCTGACCGAGGCGGGACTCGGGGTGCTCGCCCTGGTCCTCCTGGTGAACTCGGCCCTGCCCACTCCCCTGCTGTGGCCGCTGTACGTGGTCGCGGCGTGCGTATCGGCGCTGACCGGCCTGCAGCGGCCGGCCATGGACTCGCTGATGGCGCGGATCGTGCCGCACGACCAGCTGACCGCCGCGGCCGCGCTGAACGGGCTGCGCTACCAGTTCGGCGCCATCGCCGGTCCCGCAGTGGCCGGCCTCGTCGTCGCGTACGCCGGGTACGCGTCCGCGTACGCGGTCACCGTCACGGGATTCTTCGTATCGGTGCTGCTGTGCCTGCGGCTGCGTCCGGCTCCGCCCGCGCGGGACGCCGAGCGGCCCTCACTGCGGGGGATCGCCGAGGGGGCCCGGTACGCGTGGAGCCGGCCCGTGCTGCTCGGCACGTACGCCGTGGACCTGGCGGCGATGTTCTTCGCCTTCCCGAACGCCATCTTCCCGTTCCTGGCGGACGAGCTCGACGCCGTGTGGGCACTGGGTCTGATGTACGCGGCGGGCGCAGTGGGGTCACTGCTGCTGGGCCTGACCAGCGGCTGGGCCTCGCGGGTACGCCGACACGGGCTTCTGGTGGTGTGCGGGGCGGGGGTGTGGGGACTGGCCGTCGCGGCCGCGGGCTGGTCGGGGAACATCTGGCTGGTGCTGCTGTGCCTCGCGGTGGCCGGCGCGGGCGACATGCTCAGCGGGCTGGGGCGCGCCACGATCTGGAACCAGACGATCCCCGAGGAACTGCGGGGCCGGCTCGCGGGCATCGAGGTGCTCTCGTACACCGTCGGCCCGCAGCTGGGCCAGGTCCGCGCGGGCACGATGGCCGGCTGGACCGGTACCCGTTCGGCCTTCTGGAGCGGCGGACTCGCCTGCGTGGCCTCGGTGGCGGTCCTGGCCGCCCTGCTGCCGAAGCTGATCTCGTACGACGCGGACACGGACGAGGACGCCCTGCGGCAGCGGGCCGCGAAGGAGGAGCCGCAGCCGAGCGGAGCGACCGCCTGATCCGACGCCCTCATCCCTCGGGTGGTTCCTCCCCCGCAGCGGGGCCGCCGCCCGCGAGGGCGGAGGGGAAGGTGGAGGTGGCCAGGGTCGTGGCGGTCAGGGCCAGCAGCAGTCCGCCGGCCGCCGCGGCCAGCGCCGGGCCCGGTCCCCACACGGTCCAGGCGGCGCCGAAGAGCAGGGAACCCGCGAACCGCGCCAGGGCCTGCGCCGTCTGGAGCACCGCCAGGCCGGTGGTGCGCACCCCGGGGGGCAGCAGCGGCCCGGCGGCGGCCATCAGCACCCCGTCGGTGGCCGCGTAGAAGAGGCCGAGCAGGCCCAGGACCCCGAGCACGAGCGCGGGGCCGGGCGGTACCGGGGACAGGAGCAGCAGGCAGGCGCCGAGCAGCAGCAGGTGGCCGCCGAGGAAGACCCGGTGGCGGCCGAGCCGGTCGGCGAGCCGGCCCACGGGTACGGCAGCCAGCAGGAACACGGCCGCGGTGCCGACCGGCAGCAGCGGGAACCAGGCGGCCGGCAGGTCCAGGCGCCGCTGGAGCAGCAGGTAGAGGAAGGCGTCGCCGACGGTGAACAGGCCGAGCACGGCGGCGGTCAGGCAGAGTCGCCGCAGGCCCGGGATCCGCAGGAGGGACCGGACCGGAGGCGTGCCGGCCGCCGGTGCGGGCGCGGGGCTCTCCCGTACGAACAGGGCCAGTACCAGCACCCCCAGCAGCGCGAGGCAGCAGCTCACGGTGAAGACGGCCTCGTACCCGTCCACCGCCACCCACAGCACGCCGAAGGCGGCCAGCGGTCCGAGCAGGGCCCCGGCCGTGTCCAGCGCGCGGTGCACGCCGAAGGCCCGGCCCTGCTCCCCCGGCGGGCAGGACAGGGAGATCAGCGCATCGCGCGGGGCGGTGCGCAGTCCCTTGCCGGTCCGGTCGGCGGCGAGCACCGCCGCCACCGACCAGGGGGTGGTGACCGCGAGCAGGGCCGCCTTGCAGGCGGCGGAGATCGCGTAGCCGGTGCCGGCGACGAGCTTGCGGCGCTGCGTGCGGTCCGAGACCCGTCCGCCCACGAGGCGCAGCAGCGCGGTGGCGCCCTGGTTGAGTCCGTCCAGGGCGCCGAAGGCGAGCGGGGACATCCCGAGTCCGGCCACCAGGTACAGCGGCAGGACGGCGGTGACCATCTCCGCGGAGACGTCCGTGACCAGGCTGACCATGCCGAGGGCGAGCACCGTGCCGGGGACGGCCCGCAGGGGGCCCTTCGGAGCGGGAGGGTCTGCGGCGATGTCCGCCGCACGGCTGGTCGACAGGTACACGGGTGCCTCCTTCACGTTCTGTACCAGGGGGTCAGAACCAGGTGAGGGTGAGGGGGAAGGTGGTGGTGGCGGTTGTCGGGGTGGTGTCGGTGGCGGTGGCGGTGATCTGGATGGTTCCGGTGGCCCAGGGTTTGCCGGTGATGCGGCCGGTGTTGGCGTCGAGGGTCAGGCCCCAGGGGAGTCCGGTGGCGGTGTAGCGGACGGGGGGCTTTCCGCCTGTCGTGGTGAGCTGGATGGTGCAGTTCTGGTTGAACTTGCAGTTCTGCGGGCCGGGGTTGGCCAGCTTCAGGTCACCGGGGGTGGGCGTCGAGGTGGGAGTCGGAGTGGGCGTCGGAGTCGGAGTGGGGGTCGGCGTCGGGGTCGGGGTGGGGTTCGTGGAGCCGAACACCTCGCTGATCGGCTGGACGTTGGCGGCGTTCCCGGCGTGCGTCGCCGTGCCGAACAGGTCCTCGAAGGTGCGCAACAGGTGGTGGTGGTTGAAGGCGGTGGCGTAGGTGCCCGTCTTGACGTTCGCCCCGTAGAAGACGGTGGCGATCTGGTTGGAGCCGAGGTAGTTGTCCTCGTCCCAGGTCAGCACCAGCAGGCTGTTGTTGGCCTTCGCCCACTGCGCGTAGGCGTCGATGTTGTTCTTCGTCCAGGTGTCGCCCGTGCCGACCGAGCAGGAGTGCATGTCGTTGCACTGGTTGGGGACGACGAACGACAGGTTCGGCAGCGCCGCGAAGTTGTTCTGCGGGAACTGCGCCCAGGTCTTGCCGGTGTTGAGCGGCACGTTCTTGAAGGCGAACCACGGGTTGTGCTTCTGCGCGTACTGGCCGTTGGTACAGGCCGTGGAACCCTCGCTCGGCAGGTCCTCGTTGTACGTCGCGAAGGTCTTGCCGGCCGCGATCAGTTCCTGGCCGAGGTTGGGCGCGGTCATCGACTGCGGGGTGTAGCAGCCGTCCCCGGTGATGCCCTGGGTGGCGCCGGAGAAGAGGTTGAAGTAGTTCGGCTGGCTGGGGTGGGTCAGCGCCTTCATGCCGGTCAGGCTCGCGCCGCCGCCCGCGAGCTGGTTGATGTACGGGGCGTTGGCGCTGCCCATGATCTCGCCGTACTGCTTGTTCTCGTACACGACGACGACCACGTGGTCGTACGCGGGCAGGGCGGCCGCAGCCGTTGCTGCCGCGGAACCGCTTTCGGCCGCCTGGGAGTTGGCGATGGTGAAGGCGCCCAGCAGGCCCAGGGCGCCGAGGCCTGCGACCAGGGCGGACCGGTGGATCCGGTGTCTTGCGCGAGCGGTCGCGCTCGCGCTCGCCGTCGTCGACGGGGGACGGAGGGGCATGGGTGGTTCCTCCTCGTGATGAGTGGTGTGGTGCTCGGGGTCAGGGCCCGGTGTGAGGCCTGGGGTCAGGGCCCGGGCCCGGTCTCGGGGGCCGGTCTCGGGGCCCGGTCTCGGGGCCCGGTCTCGGGGCCCGGTCTCGGGGCCCGGTCTCGGGGGCCCGGTCTCGGGGGCCCGGTCTCGGGGGCCCGGTCTCACGCCTCGCGGCGGGCCGCGCCGGCCACGGTGATGTTCAGGAACCGGGGCACGGGCAGGCCCCGGTCGCGGAAGTCCTCCGCGACCGCCGCCCGGACCGCCGTCAGCCGGGCCTCGGGCAGCAGGACCAAGACGCTCCGCCCCGGCCGCTGCCCGGGCGGCCAGGCGCTCAGGGCCCCGGCCCGGCGGGCGCACCCGACGGCCCGGGCCAGTTCGGCCGTACGGTCCTGCGTGCCGTCGGGGTCCGGCCGCAGGGCCAGCAGCACCAGGCGGGAACCCGACCCGGCCGGGTCGAAGACCACGTACCGCTGCCGGTGCCGCCGGGGCTCCGGCCGGGGCGAGCCGTGGCCGAGCAGCAGGGCCCTGCCCGGCCGGGCGAAGAGGGCGCCCCGGCGCAGGCGGTCGTCGCCGTCCGGCAGCGCCTCCGCCATCAGCCGGGCCAGCCGCACCCGGTCCGGGTCCTCGCCCGGCGGTCTGTGGACGTCGGCCACCGCGAGCGCCACCGCACAGTCGGCGGCCTCCTCCGTGGCCAGCCCGGCGGCCGGGGTGAGGGAGCCCTGGAGGTGCAGGTCGGTCCCGCCCCGTCCGTAGCCGGCCCGGGCCAGCGCGCGCAGCAGGGCGTACGGGCGGGCGGCCCAGGCCGGGGTGGCGGGCGGCGGCCCGGACAGGGTCAGCGGCAGGTCGCAGCCGTCCGCCGGGTGGGCCAGGGAACTGAGCCGGACCAGACCGTCGGTGCGCGGGGCCGCTGCGGCCGCCACCGGCCAGCCGGCTGCCGCGACGAGGCCCGGGGAGCCCAGGTGGAAGGTGTACGGGGCGCTCCAGACCGCGGCCGGGGGCCGGCCGTGCGCGGCCTCCAGGGCGTACGCGACCAGGCGGAAGAGCGGGTCGGCGGTGGCCCGGCGGGCGAGGTCGCCTCCGGGGACGGCCGCGGGGCCGGTGGCGGACGGCGCCGGGCCGGTTCGTGCGCCGGAGCCCGTCACCGCTCGTCCTTGCGGGCCAGCATCCGATAGGCGTTGCCGCCGTCCGTGCGGCGGGCCGCGGCGGTGCGCAGCCCGTCGAGCACCGCCGCGGCGGCGAAGCAGGGCAGCGAGGCCAGCCGGACGGCGCCGGTCAGGGCGCGTCGGCCGACGGTGGCCGGGGGTCCCCAGGGCCGGTCCGGGTCGGGGGCCAGCCGGGTCGCGGTCAGGGCCACCGCACCGAAGAAGTCGTTGCCCTGGTGGGCGGCCCCGTGTTCCTCGGCGAGGACGGTGAAGCCACGGTCGGCCAGCGCCTCGCGCAGGTTCGAGGAGGGGATCAGGTGCTGGTGCTGCGGCTGGAACCAGGGCAGCCAGGCCGGCCCGAGCAGCCGGGCCATCCGGGATTCGGGGTCGGGGAGTTCGATGGTGAGGTAGCCGCCGGGGGCGAGCACGGCGGCCGCCGTGTCCAGTTCCGTGAGCGGGTCCCGGGTGTGCTCGAGGTAGTGGTACATGCTGACGACCTCGTACTGGCCGGCAAGTTTCACCGCGAACTCCGGGAATTGGCCCTGGTATCCCGTCTCCACCCAGCCGCGCCGCTCGGCCTCGCGGACCCCGTCGCCCATGTCCAGCCCGTCGAAGCGGGTGTCGGGCCAGACGGCGCGGGCCGCGTTGCAGAAGTGGCCGTGGCCGGTGCCGACGTCGAGCCAGGACACGGGATCGGTGTGGGGACGGAGCATCTCGGCCCGGCCCCGGTAGGCGGCGCCGAGCCGGCCGAAGACGGTGGCGGCGCCCTCGCCGCCGCGGCCGTCGTAGAAGTCGCGGTAGTAGAACTCCAGTCCCTCCGGGGACAGCCGGGGGTTCTGGAAGACGTGCCCGCAGGCTCCGCACTGTTCCAGGGTGAAGCGGCCCGGCTTGCCCTGGAGCAGGTCGGGCACCCGGACCCGGACGGTCAGGTCCCCGGAGCCGCACCAGGGGCAGTCCGGCCGGCGCGGTTCGAGGAACCGGTCGGTCCCGTCGGCCAGGTCGGCCCGGTACGCCCGGACGGCCTCGGCGCGGACCGACTCGACCCGGTCCGCCTCGGCCCGGACCGACTCGACCCGGACTGCTTCTGCCCGGACCGCCTCCGCCCGGACCCCCTCGGCCCGGATGCCGGTCCGCTCCGCGTCCTGCCCGGCGGCCGGGCCGTTCGCCGGCACGGCGGCCCCGGGTCGCGGCGTACGGGTCGTCGCGGCGGCCGTCCGCACGGCCGCGCCGAGGGAGCGTACGGGCCGGGCAGCCGTGGCCCGGGCGAGGTCGCCGGGTCGCAGGGGCGCGCCGGGCCGGCCGAGGGCCAGGTAGGGCTGGATCCAGTACAGCCCCGCCGCGGCGGCCCCCCACCGGCCCTGGCGTACGGCGACCCCGGCGAGCAGGGCCAGCCCGGCGAGCTGGGCGGCGGCGAGCGCCCCGGGCGGCAGTCCCTGGGCCCGCAGTTCGGCCGCCCGCGCCGGTCCGCCCGCGGCGGTGGGTGGTCCGCAGCTCAGGGAGGGGGCGATGGCCAGTCCCGTGGCGTCGGCGGCGTACTCCTTCACGCGCCGGATCACGGCCATGAGTTCTGCCGGCGTGGCGTCCGGGCCCGCCGGATCCACCCCGGCCCGGGCGAGCACCTCCTCGGCGACGAGCACGGCGAAACCGGCCCCGCGCCCCTCGCCGAGCCGGTCCTGCCGGTAGCCGGCCGGGTCGACCAGGCGCAGCAGGCCGAGCACCCGCTCGGTGGGCAGGTCCCCGGGCAGCAGGTCCAGTACCCGCAGCCCCTCCCGGTCGGCGTGCGCGCAGGCGGCGAGGAAGGTGACGGCGTCGGGCTCGACCCCGCCGGCGGTGAGCAGCCGCCAGCCGGCGGCGCGCGGCACCCCGGCGTCCGCGGGGGCGGCCATGGGCAGCACCGGGACCGCCCGCAGCCGGCGGGCCGTGCGTACGGTGCCCGCGCCGAGGGCGGCGAGCAGGAGGACGGAGGTCCACCGGACGCCGGACAGCAGCGGGCGCGCGGTGAGGCGGATCCGGGCGGGAGAAGGGAGCGGGGGGTGCGTCATAGGAGTTCCTCCAACCGGTCGGCCGCGGCGGCGGCGCCGCCGGCCGCTGCGAATGAGGCCTGGATCCGCCGGGCACCCCGGCGGTGGCCGGGTTCGTCCAGTACGGCCGTCAGTGCGTCGCGCAGTTCCTCGGCCCCGGTCCTGCCGAACCGCACCCGCACCCCGGCCCCGGCCTCCACTACCTGCCGGGCGACGATCGGCTGGTCGTCCCGGATCGGGGCGACCACCAGCGGCAGCCCGTGCGCGAGGGCCTCGCAGACGGTGTTGTGGCCGCCGTGGCAGACGACGGCGTCCAGGTGCGGGAGGAGGTCCAGCTGCGGGACGCTGTCGCGCAGCAGTACGTTCCCGGGGACCGCCCCGACCAGCGGGGCGGGGGCCGCAAGGACCAACTGGACTCCTTCGCCGAGCCGTTCGGCGGCGCCCAGGACCGCACCGTAGAAGCGGCCCCCGGCTTCCTGGTTGAGGGTTCCCAGCGAGACGAGTACCCGTCGCCGTTCCGGGTCCAGCTGTTCCCAGGGGAACCGAGGAGCGGGCGGGCGGGCCCCGAAGGCCGGACCGACGAAGGCGTAGTGCGGCGGAAACTTCCCTTCCCCTCCCACCAGTTCACGGCTGGAGAAGACCAGGACCAGCCGCTCCGAGAACCGCGGATCCCACGGTTCTCCGGCCGGCTCGGGACCGCCCCCGCAGTCCGCCAGCAGTCCGGCGATCTGCGCGGCCACCCATTCCCCGACCTTCGGGAAGTCCGCGAAGGGCAGGGTGAGTTCCGCCGAGGTGCTGGCGGAGGTCACCCAGGGCACCCCGAGCCGCCGCGCGGCCACCGGCCCGGCCAGGGCCTGCTGATCGGCGACGAGCACGTCCGGCCGGAAGGCGCCGATCGCCCGGCCCACGCCCGGGAGCATCGCCCTGGCCAGCGGGACCAGCGCCTCCTCCCAGAGGAACCGCAGCGCCCCGACCCCGCGCAGATCCCGCCAGCGGGCGTGCAGCAGGGCGTAGTCGCCGCCCGCTTCGGCGCCTGCGGAGAGGATCCGGGCGTGCTCGGGCAGCAGCCGGGACAGCGCCCCCGGCGGGCCGGTCCAGGCGACCTCGTGCCCGCGGGCGGCCAGTTCGGCGCCGACCGCGACGGTCGGATTGACGTGCCCCGCGAGCGGCGGCACCGTGAAGAGCACCCTCATCGGACCAGCGCTCCCGCCCGCGATCGCGCCGTCGTCGTCGCGGCCGCCGGCGCCTTTGCCGTCGCCGGGAGCGCCCCCGCCGTGGCCGTGGCATCGAGGTGGGCCAGTACGGCCGCTCGCAGCGCCCCGCTGTTCTCCTTCAGCACGTCGTGCCCGAGGCCCGGCAGGATCTCGACGGCGGTGACGCGCGGGGCGTGGCGGGCCAGTTCCAGGGCGCCCGGGACCAGTTCGGAGTGCTCGCCGCAGACGATCAGAACGGGGCAGCGCAGTCCGGCGTAGTCGGCCGGAGTGAAGGTGCGGCTCGCCGCGATGTCGTCGATGAGGGTGGTGCGGTTGAGCAGGTCGTCGGCGATGGCCGTGAGGTTGGCCGCCTTGCGCAGTCGCAGCGTGAGCAGTTCGGCGGGTACCGCACTGTCCTCCAGGCCGAGCGCGGCCGCCGACAGGGTGTCCACCATGTTGTCCACCCAGGCCCCGCTGAGCGGGGGTTCGAGCAGGGTGAGCCCGGCGACCAGGTCGGGCCGGGCCAGGGCGGCGTGCAGCGCCAGGGTTCCGCCGTAGCTGTTGCCGACGAGGTGGACCGGGCGGCGCCCGAGGCCGAGGGCGCCGAGCAGGGCGAAGAGGTCCCGTACGGCGGTGCGGCTGTCGTAGCCGGTGGCCGGCCGCTCGGTACGGCCGTGGCCGCGCAGATCGTAGAGGACCACCTCGTGCCCGGCCCGGGCCACCGGGACGGCGAGGGGGCAGTAGAAGGAGGAGAGGTTGTCGACGACCAGCCCGTGCAGGAACACCACCACGGGGCGGTCGGGCGTGTCGGGGCCGTCCGCGTGCGCGGTGGCCGGGAGCTGCTGGACGTGGAAGCGGACGGTACCCGCGGGAACGAAGGCCATGGCGGGATCAGCCGTCCGATCCGGTCGCGGCGGCTCCCGCCGAGGCACGGGTGAGGGAGGCGTGGGTGAGGGAGGCGTGGGTGATCCGGCCGATGTGCGTGACGAGTTCGCCCACGGACATGGCGAGGATGCCGTCCATGTCCTTCTCGGACAGGAAGCCCATCAGGTCGACGCCGGCGCCGTAGCGGTGGTGGAGGAGTTCGGCGAGGGCGACGAACTCGATGCTCTCCAGGGCGAGGTCCTCGTTGAACGTCGTCTTCATCGTGACCTCGTCCGCGAGGAGGTGCTCGTCACCGACGATCTCCACGAGCATGCCGGTGATCTCGGCGAGGATGTCAGCTGCCATGACTGGTCTCCGTGAGGTGGAAGGGGACGGGGGACGGGGTCGCCGGCCGGTCGGTCCAGGCGACGACGTGGCCGGGATGGTCGGGGTGGTCGAGTGGCGAATCCGCGAGCAAGGTGGTGCGGACCGGGTACGGGTGCCCGTCCGGGGAGAGCACGCGCAGTTCGCCGGAGCCCGGGTCGCCGGTGGTCCGCCAGTCGCGCGGGCGGCCTCCGAGGCCGGTTCCGGCGGCCTTGGCCGCCGCCTCCTTGGCACACCAGAGGGCGGTGAGCGCGGCCGGCATTCCGGTGCCCTCCCGGGCCGCCAGCCGCTCGGCGAGGCCGAGTTCGCCCGGCGCCAGGGCGATGCGGATGAGCGCGTCCGGGTCGGTGGTCACCTGCTCCACGTCGATGCCGACCGGCAGGTCGGGGTGGGCGAGGGCGACGGCGATCCGGTCCTTGTGGGCGATCGTCAGGCGGACTCCCCCGGCCAGGGCTCCCCCGGCGAGGGGCCGCCCGGCCGGGTCGTTGCCGATCGGCACCTCGGCCGGGAAGACCGGCCCGGCCCCGCCGTCCCAGAGCAGGTGGCGCAGCGCGTCCTTGGCGGCGATCCGGCCCAGCAGCCAGGGCGCCCGGGCGCGCGGCGCCAGCCGCTCGTAGGCCGCGCGCTCGGCGGCGCCGAGGTAGCGGCGCATGACCAGCTCCTGCGAGGCGGGGTCGGTCCAGCGGCGCCGGGCCAGGCACCAGCCCTCGGGGCGGGGTTCGCCGATGCCGCAGACCTCCGGGGTGAACTTCATCGGCCAGACCCGCTCGTCGGCGCCGAAGCGGCGGTACGTCCAGCCGTCGATCCGGGCCCAGACCCGGCCGTCGGCCCGCAGCAGCTCGATGTCGCCGCGCACGGTGACATCGCGGACCTCGCGGATCCGGGCCGTGGCCCCGACGAGCTCGTACGGGGCGGGCGGCGGCCCCGAGAAGCGGATGGCGTCCACGGTGGCCGGGAACACCAGCCGGTCCACGGGAAGCCTCAACTGCATCCAGTGCCCGAACAGCTGCCCGGCGGCATCGAGCAGCGCCCCCGGGTCGGGCAGAGCCCGCAGCACGCCGCGGATGCCGTCGGCGGCGACGGCCCGCACCTCGTGCACCCCGGCGAAGCGGGGGCCGTGGAACATCCACCGGTCCCGGTAGAGGGCCTCGGCGCTGACGGGGGCCGGCCCGGGCTCGCGCAGCGGGGTGGTGTCGGGGCCGGGCAGGGGCCCGTAGCGCTCGCCGAGCAGCACGAACACGTCGGCGTACTCCCCGAGGGTGACGCGCACCCGGCCCGGCCCGGCGGGCCGTACGGTGACCTCCACGTCGAGGGCCGGCTCCACGGGGAGCCAGCGCAGGGCCCGTACCCGTTCGTAGCCGATGACGGCCAGACCCGGCGGTGCGTCCCGCAGCGCGGCTTCGGCCGCCAGCTCCAGCATGGTCGTCATGGGGACGACGGGGAACCGGTCGGAGTCCTCCGTCCAGCCTTCGGGCTGCAGGTAGACGCAGTGGTCCCGTACGTAGGGCAGCGCGGCGAGGGAGAGGCGCAGGGTGTGGCTCCCGGCGCGGGCGCCGGGGCGGCGGTCGGGCTGCGGCTCGGGCTGCTTCGCGGTGCGCGGCTCGGTGCGCGCCGCCTGCGTCGCGGTGCGCGGCTCCGCCTGTCCTTCGGTGGGGGCCGCGTCCAGGGCGGAGAGCAGGACCGGCCGGGAGCCCGCGGCCACCGGGGTGGGCGGGGCGGGGGCGGGTGGGATCGGGGCGGCAGGGGTGGCGGGAGGGGCCGTCGGGGTGGTGGTCCGTGGCAGGAGGCCGGCGAGGGTGGTGCGCGCGGCCTCGCCGAGGCGGACCAGCGGCGAGCCGAGGTCCAGGAGCACGCTGCGCCCGGCCGTGGGCACTGCCGGCCGTCTGGCGGCGGCCCGCTCGGGGCCTTCCGGCCCGTCGGGGGCCAGCCGGTCCCAGCGCGGCGCGTGGCCCTCGGTCCACAGGGCGGCGCAGGTGCGCCGCAGGGCGGCGAGCCCGGTGAGCCGGGGCGAGGAGGCCGCCACCGAGAGGTGGGGGCGGTCGCGCAGGGTGTCCTCGATGAAGCCCGGGAGGCTGCCCGGGCCCAGCGTGACGAAGCCGCGGACGCCCGCGTCCTCGTACAGCCGGAGCGTCAGTTCCCGGAACCGGACCGGCTCCAGCAGGTGGCGGACCACGAGCTCGCGCACCGCCTCGGGCTCCGGGGGGAACGGCGCACAGGTGGTCGCCGACCAGAGGGGCAAGGTGCCGGGTTGGAGCGGCAGTCGGGCGAAGGCGGCGCGGACCTGTCCGAGGTAGGGCTCCCACATGGGGGTGTGGAAGCCGGAGCGGAAGGGGAGTTCCTGACCGAGGACACCCTCGGCCTTCAACCGTTCGAGGACCGTGGCCACTTCGGCGGGATCGCCGCAGACCACCGACTGGTGGGGGCAGTTGTCGTGACTGACCACCACCCCGTCCAGTCCGTGCAGCGCGGCCTCCGCCCGGCGGGTCCCGCATCCCAGTGCCGCGTAGACCAGGTCCGGCACCTTCACCGACCCGGGTCGCAGCGAGTCCAGGAAGGTGTCGGCCGCGTCCTGCCGGTACATCCCGGCGGTCACCATCGCCGCCCACTCCCCCAGGCTGTGACCCGCCAGCACGTCGGCCCGGATGCCGAGTTCGGGCAGGGCCCCGGCGAGGAAACGGCCCGTCGCGATGGCGTCCAGGGCCCGCTCCGTCAGTTCCTCGCCCCTGGTCAGCCGGGGCCGCTCCAGCCCGAGCCGGTCCGCCACGTCGTCCAGCGCCGGGGCGAACTCCGGCTCCAGGCCCGGGAACAGGAAGGCCAGCCGGCCGCCCAGCGGCTCGGGCGTGAACCACACCTCCCCGCGCCCCCGCCACGCCCGGCCGCGCGCCACCACCTTCGCGGCCAGCGCGAGCCGCTGGGGCGTGGGCCCGACGACCGCGAGCCGGCAGGATCCGTCGCCGCCCGATACCGGGGAGCCGGAGGCCAGCCGGTCCGCCAGCTCCGCCGCGCCGGAGGCCGCCAGCAGGAGCACCTCCTCCCGTGCGGGCGCCCCGATCGGCGCGGCCTGATCGCCCAGGGGCAGGAACCGGCGTACGGGCGCGGGCGGTCGCGCGGGCGTCGTCCGGCCCGCGGGTGCGGGCCCTCGCGCGGGTGCGGATCCCCGCGCGGGTGCGGACCTTCGCGCGGCGCCGGGAGCCTCCTCCAGCACCACGTGCGCGTTGATGCCGCCGAAGCCGAAGGCGTTCACCCCGGCGCGGCGCGGGCCCGGCCCGCGTTCCCACGGCAGGGCCGCCGTCACCGGCCGCATCCGGGTCCGGGCCAGGCCCGGGTGCGGCTCCTCCAGGTGCAGCGTCGGCGGCAGCACCCCCTCGTGCACCGCGAGTGCGGCCTTGATCAGCCCGGCCATGCCGGAGGCCTGCATGGTGTGGCCGAGCATCGACTTCACCGAGCCGAAGCCGATCGCGTTCCCGGCGTCGAGGTCGGTGTCGATCCCGGACTGCGTACCGCCGCCCGCGTACGGTCCGAACACCTGCGCCAGCGTGTCCAGTTCGGCGGCGTCCCCCACGGGGGTCCCGGTCCCGTGCGCCTCCAGCAGCCCCAGCGCGCCGGGCGCGCGCGGATCGAGACCGGCCTCCCGCCAGGCCCGTTCCAGCGCCCGTACCTGGCCCGCGACGAGCGGGCTCATCAGGCTCGCCGCCTTGCCGTCCCCGGCCACGCCGGTGCCGCGGATCACCGCGTAGATCCGGTCGCCGTCGCGCTCCGCGTCGGCCAGCCGCTTCAACAGCACCACTCCGGTGCCCTCGGACAGCAGGGTTCCGTCGGCACGCCGGTCGAAGGGGCGGATCCGCTCGCTGGGGCTCAGGGCGCGAAGCTGCGTGAAGACGCTCCACAGGGTGGCGATGTGGCAGTGGTGCACGGCCCCGGCGACCACCACGTCGCAGCGCCCGCCGGCCAGCAGCCCGACCGCCTGGTCGACCGCCAGCAAGGAGGAGGCGCAGGCCGCGTCCAGGGTGTAGGCCGGTCCGTGGAAGTCGAGCCGGTTGGCGGTCCGGGCGGCCGTGAAGCTCGGTACGAGTCCGATCGACGCGTCGGGCCGCTCGGGACCCAGGGCCTCCTGGAAGGCGGAGCGCACCGCGGCGATCCGCCGCTCACCGAGTTCGGGCGCGAGCTCCCGTAGGGTCTGCGCCAACTGGTGTGCCGTGCGAACGCGTTGGTCGAGCCGGGCGGTGGCCACGCCCATGAACCCACCGCGCCCCAGCACGATCCCGATCCGCGAGCGGTCGGCCGGGAGGCGGCTTTCGCCTCCCGCGTCGGCGACGGCCTCGGCCGTGGCGTGCAGGGCGAGCATCTGGTCCGGTTCGGCTCCCTCCACGGTGGCCGGCATGATGCCGAACCGGGTCGGGTCGAAGGCGGCGAGCCCGTCCACGAAGCCCCCGCGCCGGCAGTAGAACCGGTCGCCGGAGACCGGCCCGGTGGCGCCGTCCGGGTCGTAGTACACCTCGGGGTCCCACCGCCCCGGCGGGACGTCGCCTATGCAGTCCGTGCCGGCCAGCAGGTTGCGGCGGTACGCGGCGAGGTCGGCGGCGCCCGGGAACACGGCGCCCATCCCGACGATCGCCGCATCGGTGGGCCGCGGGCCGCGGTGGTGCCGCCGCCGGCCCTGCGGCTGACCCTGGCCCTGCTGCCGGCCCTGAGCCTGGCCTTGGCCCTGGCCCTGGCGGTCAGCCACGCCGCTCACTCCCCTCGCGCCCCTCGGCCGCCATCAGGACCACCTGTACGTCGGTCCCGTGCGCGAGTTCGGCGAGGAACGCCGCGCCGCCCGCATCCGGGTCGATGAGCGGAATGCCGCGGCGGGTGTACGCGCGTGCCAGTTCGGGGCTGACCATCCCGCCCGCCTCTGCGGCCCAGGGACCCCAGTCGACGGACAGCACCCGGCCCGGGAAGTTCTCCGCCCAGAGGTGCGCGAGGCCGTCGAGGGCGTCGTTGGCGGCGGCGTAGTCGGTCTGGCCCCGGTTTCCGTACACGCCCGCCACGCTGCCGAACAGGGCGAGGAAGCGGGGCGCGGGCGCCGCGCCGTGCTCGGCCGCGGCGGCGGCGAGGTGGCGCGCACCGGTCACCTTCGTGGTGAACACCTCGGCGAAGGCGACCGGTTGCTTGTCCCGGAGCAGTCCGTCGCTCAGGGTCCCGGCTCCGTGCACGATCCCGTCCAGCCGGCCGTGGCGGGCCCGTACGGCGGCCACGACGGCTCGTACCGCCTGCTCGTCCGTGACGTCCGCGCAGTGGTAGCCGACGGACGCGGCCACGGTCGCGAGTGCGGCCAGGGTGGCCCGCACCTCGCGCTCGGCGAGGATCCGCGAGGCCGCGGCCTCGATCTCCACGGGGGTGCGCAGGCCGGTGGCGATCAGTGCGGCGCGCAGGGCGACCCGGTCGGTCGCGTGCCCGAACTCATCCGCCTCGGCGGCAGGTTGGGGCGTACGCCCCATGAGTTCTACGTGGCATCCGGTGGCCGTGGCCAGCGCCAGGGCGGTCCGCGCGGTGATCCCGCGGGCCCCGCCGGTGAGCAGGACCACCGAGCCCGCGTCGAGGGGCGGTGTCCCGTCGCCGGGGACGAGCGGTGCGGGGACCGGCCTGGGGGTGACGCGTAGGCCGTCGGCGGTGTAGACGACGGAGGCGGGCGCCTCCACGGACTGCGCGGCATCGCCCGGGTCGGGCGCGGCGGCCGGTTCGCAGCTCAGCTCGGCGAGGAGCTGCGCCGCGATCCGCTCGGGGTCCTCCTTGGAGTGGACTTCCACCGCGCGGATCAGCCTGCCGGGGTATTCGAGGGAGGCGCTGCGGGCGAAGCCGTGCACTCCCGCTCCCGCGGACTCGCCCCGGGCAGTGACCAGGAGGAGCCGGTGCACACCGCCGGTCAGGGCCCGTTGCAGCCCGGGAAAGGCCTCGGGCAGGACGGGCGCGGTTCCCGGCCGTAGGCCGGACAGGTCGAGGACGGCGTCGAACCCGGCTTCGGCTTCGGCCAGTTGCCGTACCTCCGCCCCTTGGGACCGGAGGGCGCCGGCGACCGCGGGCCCGACACCCTGGCCGTCTCCGAGGTCCCCGACGACGCCGATCCGCAGACCCCGCAGGACCTCCGGGTCCCCGGGCGCGGGCGGCAGCGCCTGCAGGTCCACCCGGAGGCGGTCGAGCGCGGGCGGGGCCGTTGCCGCGGCCACCGCTTCGACAGCCGGGGCCTCGGGGCGGGCGGTGTGGCCGGAGACCCAGTCCACGATGCCGCGCAGGGTCTTGATCCGGGACAGCTCCTCGATCGCGGACTCGGCGGAGCCGCCCGGGTCCTGGGGCAGACCGATCCGGTCGGCCAGGGCGCCGATGATCTCGACCCGCTTGATGGAGTCGATGGACAGGTCCGCCTCCAGGTCCAGCTCGGGAGCGAGCATGTCCCGCGGGTACCCGGTCCGGGTGTGGACGATCTCCACGATCACGTCCATCACCTCCTCGGCGGACCGAGTCCCCCCAAGACCCGCGTCCCCGCTGCCGCCAACACCTCCACGACCCTCACCCCCGGGCAGACCACCCCCCGGAACCACACCGCCGGCCACCCCAACTCCCAAGGCCGCCCCGGCGTGCGTCCCCGTACCTACGGCTTCACCACCGGGCATCCCGGAACCCGGGAACGCACCACCGGGCATCTCAGAGCCCGGGAACGCACCGGTGGACATCCCGGAACCTGCGACTCCACCACCGGGGAACCCTGAACCCGGGAACCCGCCACCGGCTATCCCGGACCCCGGAGCCATGCCGTCGGGCATCCCGGAGCCCGGGAACGCACCGCCCGGCAACCCGTTGCCCGGGGCCATGCCGCCGGGAATCCCCGAACTCGGGACTCCAGCGTCACCCCCGACAGAGGCCGGCCACGGTCCAGGCCTTCCGGGGACCGGGGCCGCGCCCCCGCCGTGGGTGGCGGACCAGGAGGCATCGGCGCCTCCGGCCAGGCCTGCGCCGCCAGGCCCGGACTCCGCCCGCGCATAGTGAGCGGCTGCGTCCGCGAACGCCTCCGGGCCGCCGGGCAGTCCGGCCCCCGAAGCCGCGCCGTCGGCGGCCGTCGGCCATGGGCCGGCGTCCCCGAAGCCGCGCACCGGGCCTGCCGGAGCCGCGCCGTGGGCCATGCCCCCGGCGCCGCCGGGTCCCCCCTGCACGCCGCGGCCGTCCGGTCCGGGACCAGCCCCGTAGGCGGGCGAAGCTGCGCTCGGGAATCCCCCGGAGCCCGCCTCCCCACCGCCGAACGGTCCGGAAGCAGGGGCCCCCGGCCACGGCCCGGCCGCCCCGACGCCGACACCGGGATCCGCACCCGCCTGAGCCCCGGACCAGGCGCCATAGGCACCCCCCGACTGGCCTTGGCCGTCCGGCCGGGGCTCTGCCCAGAGGGCGGCCGGAGCTGCGCTCTGGAGCATCCCCGGGGCGCCACCCGCACCTTGCGGGCCCGCGAACCCCTGTCCGACGAGCTGGTCCGAGGCCACCCACACGCCCTGCGGACCCTCGTGACCTTGGAGGGCACCGGAGGTCGAGGGTTCGATCGCGAGGGTCGGGCCGGTGACAGCGCGGTACCCGGGCGCGGACGGATCGGGACCGGCCCAAGGCGATGCCGTCGAGGCCAGGTAACCGATCATCACGTCCCGCTGCGCCTGCACCAGTTCGCGCGAGCCCCGGAGATACTCCAGGACCGCCTCCTCACGGCGGTCGGCCGGAGCAGGTTCGGCGTGCTCGGCCGGGTGGCCGGACCGGGCGCCCACCCAGGCGGCCGGGCCCGAAAGCGGCTCAAGGCCCCTGCCGGGTACGCCGTTCGTGGTCCGGAGCTGTCGGCCGTCCCCACCCCGACCGACCGAACCGGCCCCCGGCCCGCCGCTTCCGGGGAGGGCCGGCGCCCCCTCGGCCGCCGGAAGCCCGGCCCGGCCATGGAGCGCGTCCGTAGGGCCGCCCGTCGAGCCCCCCAGCGGACCGGAGCCCACACCGGGGCCCCCGCCCGGCAACCAGTGCCCGCCCCCGGCACGACCGCCGGTCCCCGGCTCCGCGGGCCCGCCGCCCGCACTCCCCGCAGGACCGGCACCCCCGCCCGAACCACCCGCGCCGGAGACCACGCCTGAGCCCGCACCCGGCAGCCAAGGCCCACCCGCCCCCGGGGCGGCGCCGTGCCCGTTGCTCACGAAGCGGCCGTTCCCGGGTCCGGCCGCCGGGGCCCCCTCGCCGGGGCCGCCGCTCCCGCGGTCGCCCCAAGCGTCGGGCACCCCGTTCCCGCCGGCCCCCAGGCCGACAGCGTCCTGCGCCGGTTCGGTGCCGTTCATCGGCTGAGTCATCTGGTGGGCTCCCTTTCCTTCGGATACCGCGACGTGGACCCGGCGGGCCGGGCGGAGGCCGCCGGGGACGGGGTTGCCGTCCCGGGTGCGGACCAGGTGGCCGTCGACCAGCCAGCCCGGGCGGCGCGGAGCGCGCTCGGGAAGTCGGCCGGTACGGCCGCGGAACAGGGCTTCCGGTGCCATCGGCACGCCCGCCGCCGCCAGTTCCGCCAGCGCCGTGACCAGACGGAGCAGGCCGTGCTCGCCCGGCACGTCCAGCGGCACCACCGTGTGCGGCCGGTCGCGCAGGATGCGGCCGACCAGGCCGGACAGGACGCGGCCCGGCCCGGCCTCCACGAAGGTCCGTACTCCGGAGGCGTACATGTGCTCCACCTGCTCCACGAACCGGACCGGCTCGGCCACCTGACGGGCCACCAGGTCCCGTACCGCATCGGCGGTCGCCGGGTACGGGCCGGCCGTCGTGTTCGACCAGACCGGGACGGCCGCGTCGGCCAGTTCCGTCCCGGCGAGTTCCTCGGCCAGGGCCGTGGCCGCCCCCGCCACGACCTCGCTGTGGAAGGCGCAGGCGACGGGAAGCGGGGACGCCGTCAATCCCGCGTCCCGCAGGGCGGCCACCGCCTCGGCCACGGCGGCGGCGGGCCCCGAAATCACGCACTGCCGGGGTGCGTTGTGGTTCGCGATCACGCATCCGGCCCGTGCGGCGATCTCCCGCACCTCCTCCGGCGCGGCCGTCACCGCCGCCATCGAGCCCGGATCCGTCCCGGCGGCCGCGACGATGGCTTCGGCCCGGCGGGCGCTCAGCCGCAGCAGGCTCTCCTGGTCCCACACCCCCGCCGCCCACAGTGCGGTGAGCTCTCCGTACGAGTGCCCGGCGACGCAGTCCGGCCGTACGCCCAACTCCCCCAGCAGCAGGTGCGCCGCCGAGCCCGCCAGCCCGAGGGCCGGCTGGGCGACCCGGGTGTCGGTGACCGCGGCCCGCTGGGCGGTCCGCCCCTGTGCGGTGAAGGCCGCCGGGGGGAACATCGCGGAGACCACCGCGCTCGGCGCCGTGTCGAGGAGTTCCCGCAGCCGGGGGAAGGCGGTGAACAACTCCCCCAGCATCCGCGGACGTTGACTGCCCTGGCCGGGAAAGAGGAAGGCCACCTGCCCGGGCTCCGCCGATTCCTCCCGTACGTGGACCCCCGCGCCCGGGGTGAAGGCCCGCGCCCGCTCCAGCCGGGCCGCCAGCTCGTCCAGGTCGGCGGCCACGACAGCGACCCGTACAGCGCCGGTTCCGGCCGCCGCCTCGGCCGCGAGGTCCCGCAGCGCCCACGGGCGCCCGGCCGCGTCGTTCTCCTCCAGCCTGGCCGCCAGCCGGGCCATCGCCCGGCCCGCGGCACGCCGGTCCTCGCCACGGAAGCAGAACAGTTCGGCCGGCCATTCCTCCAGTCCGTGGCGGGGCTCCTCGGCTCCCGCGTAACCGGTCAGCACCGCGTGGTAGTTCGTGCCGCCGAAGCCGAAGGCGCTCACTCCGGCGATCCGCCGCTCGGCGGGGACCGCCCACGGGCGGGCCCCGGTGTCGAAGGAGAAGGGACTGTCCTCCGCGTTCCAGGCCGGGACCGGTGCGTCGAGGTGCAGGGTCGGCGGCCGTACGCCCGTGTGGACCGCCCGGACCGCCTTGATCAGTCCGGCCAGCCCGGCCGCGCACTTGGTGTGCCCGATCTGCGATTTCACCGACCCCAGTGCGCAGGCTCCGGGAGCGGCGCCCGATTCGGTGAACAGGGATGTCAGCACGGCCAGTTCGGTGGTGTCGCCGACCACGGTGCCGGTGCCGTGCGCTTCGATCAGGCCGACCTCGCCGGGGCTGATCCCGGCCCGTGCGTAGGCCCGGTCCAGGGCCCTGCGCTGCCCCTCCGGCCGGGGCGCGGTCAGGCCGAGGGAGCGTCCGTCGCTGGCGGCCCCGACCGCCTTGATCACGGCGTACACCCGGTCGCCGTCCCGTTCAGCGTCCGCGAGCCGCTTCAGCACGAGCGCGCCCACCCCCTCTCCGAGGGCGATCCCGTCGGCGGCCGCGTCGAAGGGGCGGCAGCGGCCCGCGGGGGACAGCGCGCGGACGGAGGAGAACAGCAGGTAGTCGTTGATGCCGTTGTGGACGTCGGCGCCGCCGCACAGCACCATGTCGCTGTCCTTGTCGCGCAGTTGGCGACAGGCGAGGTCGAGTGCGGCCAGCGAGGACGCGCATGCGGCGTCGACGGTGCAGTTCGCGCCGCCGAGGTCCAGCCGGTTGGCGACCCGGCCCGCGATGACGTTGGCGAGCACCCCGGGGAAGGAGTCCTCGGTGAGCCGCGGTAGCTGTTCGTCCAGTTCGGGAGGGAGCTCGCCCAGGTATCCGGGGTACAGGGCGCGCAGCCCGTATGCGCCCGCCAGTTCGGTGCCTGCCTCCGCGCCGAACACGACCGAGGTCCGGGACCGGTCGAACTCCCGGTCCTTGCCGTACCCGGCGTCCGCCAGGGCCCGCGCCGAGATCTCCAGGGCGAGCAGCTGCACCGGCTCTATCCCGGCCAGCGAGGCCGGCGGGATGCCGTGCGCGAGGGCGTCGAAGGGCATCGGGCCGAGGAAGCCGCCCCAGCGGGACGGGGTGCGTTCCCCGGCCCGTGCCGGGTCGGGGTCGAAGTGGAGCTCGGGGTCCCAGCGTTCGGCCGGGACCTCGGTCACGGCGTCGCTCCCGTCCAGGATCCGCGCCCAGTACGCGGCGAGGTCCGGTGCGCCGGGGTAGGCGCAGGCCATGCCGACGACGGCGACGTCCAGCGGATCGGGTCGCACGGCGCCCCAGGCGCCGGTCGTCACGGCCGCCTGATCTCCCTCGAGTTCCGGACCGGCAAGCTCCCTGGCCCGCTGCTCAAGCAACTCAGAGGCACCCTGGGTGACTTCGGCGTGGAGGGCGGCGATCGTGGTGGTCCCCGAGCGCAGGGTGGCGGCCTGCCCGAGCATGAACAGCCCCTCGGATCGCTGCTGTTCTTCGTCCACGGGCTCCAGCCCGTCGCCCTCGGCCCCGCGGCGCAGTCCCTTGCTGGCGATCCGGAGCCTGCCCAGGTTGAGCCGCTCCAGCTCCTCCCACACCTCGCGCGGCTCGGCGCCACCGTCCGCGAGCCGCTGCCGGGTGGCCTCGAAGGTGTCCACGTAGGGGGTGACCGCGCAGCGGGTGGCGTGTCCGGGTGCGGTGTGCAGCAGTACGGTGTCCGCGCACTCCAGCGCCGCCCGCTGGAAGCGGGGAAGGACCGCGCCCGCCGCCACCGCCTCCTCGGTGAACAGGTAGGCGGTGCCCATGAGCACCCCGATGCGCGCGCCGCGTTCGGCCAGCGGGGCCGCCGCGGCGGCGGCCATCGCGGCGGATCGGGCGTCGTGGATTCCGCCTGCGAACAGCACGTCGAGCGCGGCCGGTTCGGGGCAGCCGAGCAGCAGCTCGATCTGTTCCTCCCACAGCGGGAACGAGGCGCGCGGCCCGACGTGGCCCCCGCATTCCAGCCCCTCGAACACGAACCGCCTTGCCCCGTCGGCGAGATACCGCTCCAGCAGACCCGGCGAGGGCACGTGCAGATGCGTCCGGGTCCCGGCGGCCTCCAGCGGGGCCGCCTGCCCCGGAGTGCCGCCCGCGATGATCGCGTACGGCGGACGCACCTCGGCGACGGCCTCGAGCTGCTCGGCCCGCAGTTCGGCCGGGGCGAAGCCGAGCATGCCCACGCCCCAGGGCCGCTCGCCGAGCCGTTCGGCGGTCTCGGCGAGGAGCCGGCGCACTTGGGGTCCCTCCATGACCGCGAGCGCCAGATAGGGGACCCCGCCTCCGGCGGCCACCGCTTCGGCGAAGGCCGCCTGGTCGCTGACCCGGGTCATCGGCCCCTGCGCCACCGGGAGCGGTCGCCCCGGGCCGTGGCCGCCCCCCAGCGGCCGGGCCCGTACGACAGCTTCCAGGTGTCCCGCGACGGCCGACCGGATGCCTTGGATGATGCCTCCGGTCGTCCGGTAGCGTGCGGCCAGCCGGGCCGCCGAGGCCCCGTCCTGCCCGACCGGGAGCAGCTGCGTGCGCAGGTTCCGGGCACCGAGCAGGGTGGCGACCGGACCTTGCGGCGGGGTCAGGTCGGGGCGCGCGTACACCCGGTGACCGGCCAGCAGCTTGGTTTCGGATCCGTCCATGGCCCGTACGGCCGCGGCCACTTCGGCGGGCAGCCCGGCCTCCCCCTCGGGCGTGAGGGCCAGTTGTACGTCGACCACCACCCCGAAGGCTCCGCCCGCAACGGCTGCGGCCGCGGTGTGCGGCCCGATCCCGCCGTACGCCCGAACGGGCAGCCCGAACGCCTCGTCCGCGAGCAGCTGTTGGAGGAGCACGAAGGTGGTGGTCCCGCCCACCCGGCCGCCCGCCTCGTGCCCCTTCGCCACGAGCGCCTCCACCCCGGCGGCCACCGCGGCCGCGGCCTGGGCCGGATCGGTGATCTCGGCCCACACCCGGGGCCGTCCGGCTGCGGCCGCCCAGCCGGCCACCGCGTCCGGCGTGTGGTGCGCGGGGTCGGCGAGCAGCACGGTGTCCACCTCGGCCGGCAGCTCCCCGGGCCCGACCGGGCAGCCGGCGGGCACCCGTACCCCGTAGCGGCCGGTTCCGAGGCGGCGGGCGATCTCGGCCATGGCACACCGCGCGGACCCGGCGTCCCGGCCGAGGTCGAGCAGGCCCAGGGCGCCGGCGCGCTCGGCGGCAGTGACGATCCGCGGGTTGGGCTCCTCGAACGGGCTGACCGCGACGACCATGTCCCGGTCCCCGGCGCGGAGCCGCCCGGGCTGCCGGGCGGAAGCCGACCGCTCGGGCCCCCCGGAGCCCGACGGCTCGCTCCGCTCCCCCGGCGGCGCCGGCTTGTCCCCGGGCGGCGCCGCCTTCTCCCCCGACCGCTCGGTCGTCGCGGACCGCGCGGACCGTGCGGAGCGCGGAGGCCGCGGGGTCCGCGCAGGAAGCGTCGCAGGGAGCGCCCGCGGGGACGGCCGGGGCGGAAGGGCACGCGAGGGCTGGGGGGACGGCTCGGGCTGGGGGGACACGGACGCTCCTCTTCCAGTGCTGTGTGACATGGCGCAGTGCGGGACGGAAGACGGGGGAAAGCGCAGGAGGGTGTGCGGGAAAGACGGCGGACGAGACGCCCTCCCGCTCGGGATCCGCGGTGGACGACCCGCGGAACGGCCGGGCGATCCGGCGGGGACAGGGTTGAGCGGTGGTCAAATTCCCTGTTGCCGGGATGCATCGTGCGGTGACGGCCCTGCACTGTCAACGGTCATCCGGAGCCGTTCACTTCGCGGCCCGGTCGGCCCCCACCCACTCCGACGACCCCCCGGCCATTGCGTCGGCGCCCTCCCGCCGAGGCCGTGGCCTGCGGCGTTGCGCCTGAAAGGTCCGCCTTCGGCCCACCGGCCGGCGTTCCGCATCCGCACGGGCTCATGCCGCATGGGTATGAGTTGTCACCGGTCCGGCATGAGCACCTTTGCGAAGTCTGACGGTTGTTCACCCGACGCGGTCTTACAGGTACACCCTTGCGCGGTTACCGTCCGGTCATGACCCCCACCCTCGCCCAGCTCCGCTACCTCGTCGCCGTCGCCGACTGCCGTTCCATCACCGGCGCGGCCGCCTCCGTCTTCGTCGCCCAGTCCGCCCTGTCCCGTGCCGTCCAGGCCATGGAACGCGACCTCGGGGTCGATCTCCTCGCCCGCCGGGGAAGGGGGGTGGACCTCACACCGGAAGGGGCCCGGGTCGTCCGGCTGGCCCGCACCGTGCTCGACGCGGTGGAGGCCATCGACGACATCGGCGCTCCTCACGGACAGGGTGCCAGGGCCGCCCTGTCCATGGTCACCACCCCCACCCTGGCCCTCGATCTGGCCTCCGAGCTGGTACATACCTTCACGGAGCGGCACCCCGGCCTCGACGTCAGACTCCACCAGCACGACAGCCGCGAGGCCGTGGTCCAGGAACTCACCCAGGGGAGGGCCGAGTTGGCCCTCGTGGATCTCCCCCTCGACAAGGAACTCTCCACCCACTACATCCAGGAGCGCGAGGTGGTGCTCATCTCCCCCGTCGGGTCCGCGCTGCCCGACCCGATACCGTTCCGCGCACTCGACGGGCTGCCGATGGTGCTACCCACCCCCGGGACCGGCCGGCGCACCGAGATGGAGGCCATGTTCAGCTGCCTGGGCGTGCGCCCGGTGCCCTGTCTGGAGGTGGACGAACGCCTCGGCTGGGTGACGGGGGTGACCGACGGCCGCGGCTCCCTCATCTGGTACCGCGACGTGGTCGCCAGGGCCTTCGGCAGCAGGGCGGAGATACGTTCCTTCACCCCGCCCCTGCTGCGCCCGGTGGGCATCGCGCACGCCCGCCGGCCGCTGAGCCGCGCGGCCCGCGCCTTCATCGCGCACGCCCGACACAAGGCACCCATGCGCGAGCCCTCCCGGTGACCGTGCGGGCCGCGTCCCGGGCGGGCCGACCAGGGCTCCTCCGGACGGCCGGACATGCCCGCCCGGCATTGAACGATGCTCAAACGGACGGCGATTGACCCTGGCGCCGGAACCTGACTCCCCCTCACATGGTGGGCATGTCACGACTACTCCTCACACCCCCGCGCGCCGCAGCCCTCGCCACCGCGGTCCTCGCCACGGCCCTGCCGGCCGCGGCCTGGCTGACCGGACCCGCCGCCGGGCCCGCCGACGCCGCCGCCCTGACGCCTGCGTCCGCACCCCTGTCCGGCGCGGCCGGCGCCGCCGCGGCTCCCGAGCGCAAGTGCACCCTCCCCGGAGGCCTGGCGGAGCTCAGCGGGCTCGCCATGAGCCGCAAACACCCCGGCGTCTTCTACGCCGTCAACGACAGCGGGAACACCAACCAGGTCTTCGCCATCGACTGCAGCGGCGCCACCGGCCTGCTCAAGGCCACGTACACGGTCTCCGGGGTCGGCAACACCGACTGGGAGGGGCTGGCCATCGGCAAGGACTCCTCGGGCCGCC
This sequence comes from Streptomyces sp. NPDC058289, assembly GCF_042880975.1. Classification (NCBI taxonomy): domain Bacteria; kingdom Bacillati; phylum Actinomycetota; class Actinomycetes; order Kitasatosporales; family Streptomycetaceae; genus Streptomyces; species Streptomyces sp. NPDC058289. The sequence goes on along the minus strand of NZ_JBHVYI010000052.1, from coordinate 36,743 downwards.
CCGCGATCCTGGTCGGCGACATCGGAGACAACTTCGGCAACCGCGCCGAGATCACCGTGCACTCCTTCACCGAGCCCGACCAGCTCGCCAACGCCTCGGTGACTCCCGTTACGTACCGCTTCGCCTACTCCGACGGCAAGCACGACGCCGAATCCCTGCTCGCCGATCCCGTCACCGGCCGGATCCACATCGCGAGCAAACTCATCGGAGCAGCAGGTCAGTTGTACCAAGCGCCGCTGTCACCGGTCCCCGGGCAACTGGGCACCCTGACCGCCGTCCGGCCGGGCCCGGTCTTCGCCACCGACGGCGCGTTCTCCCCGTCGGGGGCCTCCTACACCCTGCGCAGCGGCGGACCGTTGGGGACCAACACGGCCTCGGTGTACGACACCTCGGGCACCAAGCTCGCGGACGTGGCCCTGCCCGCGCAGTCGCAGGGCGAGACGGTGACGTACCTCGACTGCACCAGCCTGCTCGTCGGCTCGGAGAACGACACCCAGATCTGGCGCGTCCCGCTGCCCCCGGAGGCCACACCGGACTGCGGCGGCACACCGACGCCCACGCCGACCCCCACTCCGACTCCGACGCCCACCCCGACGCCGACGCCCACCCCGACGCCGACGCCCACCTCGACGCCCACCCCCGGTGACCTGAAGCTGACCAACCCCGGCCCGCAGAACTGCAAGTTCAACCAGAACTGCACCATCCAGCTCACCACCACAGGCGGAAAACCCCCCGTCCGCTACACCGCCACCGGACTCCCCTGGGGCCTGACCCTCGACGCCAACACCGGCCGCATCACCGGCAAACCCTGGGCCACCGGAACCATCCAGATCACCGCCACCGCCACCGACACCACCCCGACAACCGCCACCACCACCTTCCCCCTCACCCTCACCTGGTTCTGAAGGAACCGCGAGGGGCGGACCCCGGACCGCCCGGGATCCGCCCCTCGCCGGGTCAGCCACTCGGCGGTGGCCCGGTAGTTCTCGACGGGGTGCGCGCTCATGTCCAGCCCGCCTTGGCCGCGAGTCCGCCGCGCAGGGCCGGTTTGACGGTGTCGGCAGGCGTCGCGCTCGGCGAGTCGGCGCCGAGTCCGCCCGTGCCCCGTCGCCGACGGCACGGAACGCGAGCACGCGTACCGGCTGGTCCACGCGGCCGCCGACGAAACCTGGCGTACAAAGAGTGCGTTGGCCGATGCCTGGCGACCCGCGGGGTCATCGCCCCCTCCGGCCTCTTGGATCCCCCCAGCAAGGAGCAGCACCAGCATGTGGAAGTGTGAACAGGTCATCGGTGGCGCCCTCGACGTGGAGGAGGCGGCCGCCCTGTACCGGGCGTCCACCCTCGCGGAACGCCGTCCCGTGGAGGACACTCAGCGCTTCACCCGGATGCTCGCCGGCTCCAACCTCGTCATCGTCGCCCGTGACGAGGACGGCCGCCTCATCGGGATCTCCCGCTCGATCACCGACGGCGCGTACTCCACCTACCTCAGCGACCTTGCCGTCGGCGCCGCCTACCAGGGCAAGGGCGTCGGCCGCGACCTCATCCGTGCCACCCGGGAGGCCGCGCCCCAGGCCGGCCTGATCCTGCTGGCGGCTCCGGCGGCCGTGAACTACTACCCGCACATCGGGTTCACCGCGCACAACTCCGCCTGGACGATGGACGGTCCGGCCGAGAAGGCCTGAGTCGTGCCGTACACGTGCCCCGGTGCCCCCGGCACCGGGACACCGGGGCACCGGGGGGTACGCGGTTTCAGCCCGTGTTCGTGGCGCACGGCGAGGGTGCCGCAGGCGCGGGCGGGGCCAGGACGGAGTCCAAGCGGCGGACCGCGGAGCGCCGCTGGACCACCGACAGGGCCGCGATCCCCACACCGAGGGCCAGCCAGCCCGCGGGCCCGGCCGTCATGACCGCGCCGGTCAGGAGCAGCGGACCGGCCGACTTCTGGACGGACATGGCCATGCCCGCCACTCCCAGGTACGAGGCCCGCGCTTGCTCGGGGGCGAGCGAGACCGCCAGTTCCCAGGAACTCACCGACCGCAGCAGCTCCGCCCCCGTGACCAGCACCGACGCGGTGAGCAGGGCCACCGACGCGGCCACGACCCCGGTCCCGGCGCTGAGGGCCAGCAGGACGCAGCACGCGAGCATCGTCAGCCCGTACAGGGAGACCGCCGCCGAGGCCTGCCGGGGTTGTTCGAACCTGGCCGAGACGCCGAGTTGGAGTACGACGACCAGCACCGTGTTGATGACGAGGAAGGCCGGGACCAGGGCGTGCGGCGCGTCGGTGTGGACCACCAGCCACAGCGGCAGGCCGACCGCCAGGACCGAGTCGTCGAGGCTCATCGGGATGTCGAGCAGGACGAAGCGCAGGTAGCCGCGGTCCCGCCAGGGGCTCGGCGGCCGCGTCCGCCCGGGCGCCGCCTCCCCGGGCGCCGCCTCCCCGGGCGCCACATCCGCGGCCGCCGCCGGTCCGGCCGCCGCATCCACCGTGCCCGCGGTCGCCGCATCCCCCGCGCCCGCGGCCACCCGGCCCTCGGCTCGCGGTTCCCGGGTGCGCCAGACCAACGCGGCGGCCGCGAGGAACGACAGCGCGTTGGCCAGGATCAGCGCCCGGTAGGCCTCCGGGGTCCCGAGCGCGAGACCGGCGGCGGCGATTCCCGCGCCCACCGCGTAGCCCGCGTTCGCCGTACTGCGCGACAGCGCCTGATAGGTGACGCGCCGCTCACCCGCCACCCGTGTGGCGAAGAGCATCTCCATTGCTTTGGCCGCCCGGTCGCCGAGGTAGGTGACGGCGACCAGGGGCAGGAGCACGTCGAAGCGGGTGACCACGAGCAGGGCGCCGAGAGTTCCGAGGCGCAGCAGGTGACAGCCGATCAGCAGGGACCGTACCGGGAACCGTCCGGCCAGGTGTCCGGCCAGGGGGGATCCGGCGATGCCCGCCACGGCCGCGGCGCCCAGCATGAGGCCGATGCGGCCGGAGTCCAGGCCTAGGACGAAGGTGAAGTAGAGGACCGAGACTGCGGCCCACATGCCCGTACCGGCGCGGTCGAGGAGTTGGGCGAGCAACATGATCCGGGCGTCCCGACCCCCCGGTGGCCGCCTCAACTGGGCCACCAGCCCGGGCCGTCGCGGCTCCCGCCCCTGCCCCGACCGCCTCCGCCATCCCTGCGAACCCTTCCCAATCCCCGTACCGCGCTGCCGCCGCATCCCATGACCTCCGAGCCCCCGCGAAGGTATCTCGATATCGAGATACCAGCGGAAGCCTGCCCGAGATCAATCTTGACGTCAAGATATTTCCGACCGGGCCGCCCCCACGCATTCCGGCACGAGATCGGGGCATAAGCAGCCTGCGAGAAGGGAGAACATCATGATCGCGCTTGGCATCGTCCTGTTGATCGTCGGCTACCTCCTCGGCATTTCGATCCTGTGGACCTTGGGGATCATCCTCGTCGTCATCGGGGTCGTGCTGTGGGTGCTCGGATCCGTCGGGCACGCGGTCGGAGGGCGGCGGCACTATTGGTAGCGCGGACACGGGCGCGCACGGTCGCGCACCGACGCGCTCCCCGGGAGCGGCTCCATGATCCAGATGTCCATACCGCTGATACCCGCGGATGACGGCGCACTGCTGATCCCCGCCGATCACGTCACCGCACTCCTGCGTCGCCTCGCGGCCGACTGGCTGGAGTCGGAACGCACCGGAGAGATGTGCGGCGACGAGCGGACCGTCCGGGACCTGGCGGGCGTACTGACCGAACTGGCCGATCAGATCGACGTCGAATGCATCGGGTTCGCTTCGGTCTCTCCACGCCCGTAGGGCAGCGCCATATCCGGCGATTCGCCACAAATTGCAGGCCACCGTCCCCTGACGCATGGTGGCAGCAGTACCCCCTCAGGAAGGAAGAACCCCGTCATGGGCAAGGCAAAGGCAAAGGCGAAGCAGGCCAAGGGGAAGCTCAAGGAGAGCCTCGGCAGCACGATGGACGACAAGCGCATGCAGGCGGAGGGAAGCACCGAGCGCATGGCCGGCAAGGCCGAGGAAATGACCTCCGATGCCGCGGACAAGATGAAGAAGGCCAAGGGACAGCGCTGAGGATGCCGCACGAGCAGGGCGCGCACGATCCCGCCGGGCCGCCTCCCCCTGCCACGGAGGAGGCGGCCGTGGTCCGTCTGTCCGGCGAGATGGACATCAGCCGGGTCGACGAGGTGCGCGCCCTGCTGCTCGAAGCGGTGACCCGTACGGGCGGCCGCGCGGACATCATCGTCGACCTCAGCGGTCTCGCCTTCTGCGATTCCGCGGGACTGAACCTGCTGCTCCGGGCCCGCCTGCAGGCATCGGAGTCCGGCCACACGCTGCGCCTGGCCGCGCCGCGCGCCCAGATGCTGCGGCTGCTGGAGATCACCGGCTCCCTCCCCCTCTTCCCCATCGACGCCGTCCCGCCCGGGTCCGCCGGCCCCTGACGCCTACCCGACCCGGCCCCCGCGTTCCAGGTCGGACTGGTCCTCGCCCTCACCCTCGTCCGCGTCCGCGTCCTCCAGCATCCCGGTCCGCAGCCTGGCCATGATGCGGCTCAGCAACCGTGAGACGTGCATCTGGGACAGGCCGAGTCGATCGCCGATCTCGGACTGGTTCAGCTCTTGACCGAAGCGCAGCGAGAGGATCAGCCGGTCGCGGTCACTGAGCGTGGCGAGCAGCGGCTTCAGCGTCTCCAGGCATTCGATGCGGTCGTACGCAGCCTCCTCCTCCCCCAGCGGCCACCCCCGGGGGGCGCCGTCCCCCTCGGGTCCCACAGGGGCGTCGAGGGAGCCCGCCACATAGCCGTTGGCGGCGCGGCGGCCCTCGTCCAGCGCCTCCGTGGTGATGCCGAGGTGCTCTGCCAGCTCCAGGTCGGTCGGTTGCCGTCCCAGGCCCTGTTCGAGCACGTCGTGGGTCTTGGCGATGTCGAGGCGCAGTTCCTGGAGGCGCCGCGGGACCTTCACGGACCAGCTGGTGTCGCGGAAGAACCGCTTCATCTCACCGGTGATGGTGGGAATCGCGAACGTCGTGAACTCGACCCCCCGCTCGACGTCGTACCGGTTGATCGCCTTGATCAGGCCCACCGTGCCGACCTGGACGATGTCCTCCATCGGCTCGGAACGGTTGCGGAACCGGCGTGCCGCGTACTTCACCAGGCTGAGATTGAGCTCCACGAGCGTATTGCGCACGTACGAGTACTCCGGCGTCCCCTCGTCCAGCTCCTTCAGTCGTCGAAAGAGCGCGACGGACAGGGTCCGCGCCTCGCCGGTGCTGACGGTGAGCGGATCCTCCGGGACATCGGGCGTCTCGCTGCGGAGGCCGATGCGGAGCGGATCCGTGGTGTCGCTGGAAACGGGTGCCATGAGCTTCCTCCGACGGATTGGTGGCCACCGGCCGCCCCGAGGAGGGCGGCGGGAACCGTCGTGGTCTTCCCGAGGGGATATACCCGGACGGGGGAAGGCTGACCCCTCTTTTACGGAACCTCCTCGTCCGGTACCCCCTCGTCCGCCTCCCCGCCCGATGCCTCCTCGTCCGGGACGTGGACGTGCAGCACGCAGATGTCGTCGCGGTGGGCCGTGCACAGCGCGGCGAGCGTGGGGGCGAGGATTTCCCCGAGGCCCTCCCGGAGGAGTCGCACGGCCGTCTCCGCCAGGCGGTCGAGGCAGGTCTGGATGTCCTCGCCCGGTTCCTCCACGAGCCCGTCGGTGTAGAAGAGCAGGTGGTCGCCGGGCAGCAGGTCGACGGCGGCCTGCTCGTAGGAGGCTTCGAAGGTCGCGCCGAGAAGGGCGCCCTGCGGCTGCTCGAGGAACTCCGCCCGGTTGTCGCGGATCAGCAGGGGCGGCAAGTGGCCTGCCCGTACCCAGATCAGCCGCCGGTCCCGGGGCCGGTAGCGGGCCATGACCATGGTGGCGGTGGCACTGCCCGACGGGTCCGAACGTGTGTGCAGCAGCAGGGTGTTGAGTCGACGGAGGACTACGGGCAGGGGAGAGCCGGTGATCGCCATGCCCTTGGCGGTGAACCGGAGCTGGGCCATGGTCCCGACGGCGGCCAGCCCGTGGCCGGCCACGTCTCCGACGACGAACAGGGCGCTCTCGTCGGGGAGTTCGATGGCGCTGTACCAGTCGCCTCCGACGTTGATCCCGCTGTCGGCGGGGACGTAGGCCACATCGATGCACAGGCCGGCCAGTTCCAGGGACTGTTCGGGGATCGGCAGCAGCGCGTCCTGGAGCGATGCGGCGAGCGCGCGTTCCGCCTGGAGCATGCCCCGCTGGAGGAGGACGGCCCGCTCGCTCTCGTGCAAGGCGTGTTCGATGTCGTGCTGTGCGGTCAGGTCCTGAAAGAAGCCGTGTACCTCGACGGGTGTGCCGTCGGCGTCCGTCTGGGCCTCGGCGACGATCCGCAGGTGCCGGACTCCGCGCCCGGTGGTGATCCGGAACGGCTGGTCGATGGGCTCCCCCTCGCTCAGCAGCCGCTCGACGGCGGCACCCAGCAGGGGAAGGTCGTCGGGGACGAGGTGGCTCGGCAGTTCCTCCAGCGTCATGGGCCCCCGGCCCGGATCGCGGTCGAAGATCGCGTACACCTGGTCGGACCAGGTGACGGTGTCGGTGACCAGGTTCCAGCCCGCCCAGCCGAGGTTGCCGAGGCGCTGCATGTCGGCCAGCCGGCGGACCTCGCGCTGGCTGGTGTCATGGCAGACCCAGGACACGACCAGGTGGTCTCCGAGCCTGGACGCCCGGACCGAGTAGACGGACTGCCGGGGGACGCCGGCGACCACTTCCTGGTAGGTGAAGGGTTCCCCCTCGTACCTCGTTCCGGTGGTGAGCGTCTCGAGGTACCCCTCCCAGAGGGCTGTGCCCGCAACGGTGGGGTACGTCTCCAGGATCCGGCGGCCCACGAGCTCCTTGCCGCGCCGGCCGGCCACGTCCACGGACTCGGGTGCCGCCGCGTCGATGCGGTAGTCCTCCACCTCGCCCGTCTCCGAGCGCAGGGGGGTGAGCAGGGTCGCGGGTCCGGCCATGGTGTCCAGGATCAGCTGGACGGACGCCACGTAGTCGCTGCCGGCCGCTCCCACGGCCTCGGCGTCCCGGGCTTGTTCCGGCGCCCCCAGGGGCCCCGCACACAGCCGGCCGGCCTTGCGCAACAGGGCCCGCGTCTCGGCGGCGAAGGGGCCCGGCCGGGTGCGCAGGAACCCGATGGCCGCCCTCGGCTGCCCGTCGACCGGCACCGGGACCCAGGCGCGCGCCGGCCACCGCTCCGGCGGGTCTCCGATCAGCAGATAGCGCCGGGCGTCCTCACGGGGGTCCTCCAGCCAGAGGGCACGGCGGGCGGCGATCGCTTCCAGGGCGGCGACTCCGCTCAGCGGGGGAATGTGGCGCCACTGCTCGGCGAGCGCCTCGTCGATTCCGGCGCTTCCGGTCAGATCCAGGCTCCCGGCGGCGGCCACGGTGTAGATCATCACCGCGTCCACGTCGGTGGCCCCGCCGAGCACGGTCACCAACAGTTCCGCGATGTCGTCGCCGCCGTGCGCCGCGGCCAGGCCGTCGGCGACCCGCGCCAGCAGCCGGTTCAGCTCGCCGTCGCCATGGTGGTGCCCGGCGAGATAGCGGCGACGGTTGAACGCCGAGGTGCCCGGCTCGTTCCTCGGGCCCGTGGTCGAGGCCGTGGGCAGGGAGATCCGCGCGGTCCCCGGCGACTGGCGCACGCGGACCTGCCCCAGCGTGATCCAGCACTCTTCCAGGACGGTCCGGCCGCGTCGGCGGGCCCGCTCGAGGAGCAACTCGTTCGCCGCGTCGGCGGAGATGCCCGCCTGGGCCATGAGTACGCCCTTGGCCCGCTCGACCACGGCCGTGGTCGCGGCAACGCCTTCCAGGTCGACGACTTCCGACCGGAGTCTGGCCACGACCCTGGCGAGCGCCACCACCTCGGGTGCGGCGCTCTCACCCACGGGTGCGGCATCGCCCTTCACCCCTTGAGCATGCCACGCCCGCCTGTCTCCCGCCCGGGTGCGGCACCGGCGTCACTCATCGCGCGGGCCGACCCACCGCGTCCCCTTCCGACCCGGCTTCCCGCTCGGCTTCTCCGGCTGCTGCGGACGGTCCAGACGGCTGGCTTCGTCCGTGTCGGCCGCGGGCGTGGTACCGCCGTCACGGCGGTCGGCGGGCGCCTTCGCCTTGCGGCGCCGGCCCTGCTCTCCCCCGCCCTCCAACGGCACTCCTCCAGCACCACCCTGCTCGTCCATGGCCGTCCTCCTCGCTCGACGGGAGCCGCGCGGCTCGGCGGCGGCCCCGCACGGGCGACTGCCCCGCCCGGGGCGGCGCAAACCGGTGGCGGCGGGCGCCCCGTCCTGCGGTCCCGGCCCTACGACCGGTTCCGCGTCGGCCCCGCACGGCTGGGTAGGCGCCCGGTGCGGGGTGCGGCCTCGGCCATCATGGCTGCGACGGGGGCCGCACTCCGTCGCCGGAGGCCACCGCACCGGGGCCGCGCGACCGCCGGGTGCCCCGTTTCCCGTCCATGACCTCTGCCAGGAGGTCCGCGGGCAGGATCCCACGCCGTACGGAGGCGCGCGGCCACGTCGGCGGCCGGGAGCCGGCGCCGTGCGGTGAAGGCCCGCAGCTGCGGTTCCTCCTCGCGGGGCCGGAGGGATGCGGTGGCGGCGGACAGCATGCCGCAGGCGTCGTCCACGACGGTCTTGGCGGTGAGGGCCGCCCGGGCGCGGTGCCGATGTCGGCGACGCCCAGGGGCTCGGGGACCCAGGTGAGCAGGGCCGTGGTCCCCACGTCGGCCGGCTCCCGCAGCAGCCTGTCCGCGCGCGGATCGCCGCCTCACGGCAGCACGCACGGCACTCCGCGCCTGCCCGAGCCCGCGACCCCGTGGACACCGGGCCGCAGCAGGGCCGGTACCGAGGACCGAGGACCGGGGGCCGGGGGCCGTCGAGCAGGCTCCGGGGCTGCCGCCGAGCGGCCCTGTGGGGAGGCGCGTACGGGTGACAAGGGCAGCGGGGTGCGCGCGCTCGCCCCGCGGCGTAGCGAAGGATCTCTGGCGGCTGGTCACGCGCCGGCCCGCACCGCCGATCCGGCCGGGCAACCCCGTGCCGTGGCACCGGTCCGTCGCAGGGAGTCCCCGTGCACGTCCTGCTCGTCGCGAGCGCCTTCAACAGTCTCACCCAGCGGGTCCACGCAGAGCTGCGCGATCACGGCCACAGCGTCGCCGTGGAGCTGGCGCTCCCCGCGGCCGACCTGGTGGCTTCCGTCCGGCGCCACCGCCCCGAGCTGATCGTCGCGCCGATGCTGACCTCGGCCGTGCCGGAGGAGGTCTGGTCCGCCCACACCTGCCTGATCGTGCATCCCGGTCCGGTCGGGGACCGGGGTCCCTCCTCGCTGGACCGGGCGGTGCTCGACGGGGTCCCGCGGTGGGGCGTCACCGTGCTGCAGGCCAATGCGGAGATGGACGCCGGCGACGTGTGGGCCTCGGTGGAGTGTCCCGGGCCGGACCCGGGCGGGTCGAAGAGCGCCTGGTACCGGGGCGAGGTAGCCGACGCGGCCCTGGAGGCCGTCCTGCTCGCCGTGGAACGCTTCGCCTCCGGAACGTACGTCCCCGAGCCGCAGACCGAGGGCCTGGCCCGCCCCCTGCTGCGCCAGGAGCACCGCAGGATCGACTGGCTGCGGGACGGTACCGAGAGGGTGCTGCGCACCCTGCGCGCGGCGGATTCCCGGCCCGGCGTACGGGACGAGCTCCTCGGCGGTACGTGGTACCTGCACGGCGGCCACCCGGAGGACCGGATGCGCGGCCGCCCCGGCGAACTGCTGGCGACCAGGGCGGGGGCCATCTGCCGGGCCACCGTGGACGGAGCCGTGTGGATCCCGGAGCTGCGGGCCCACCGCGCCCCGGGGGAACCGGCCGCCCCCAAGCTCCCCGCCGTGCTCGCGCTCGGCGAGCTGCTGCCCGAGCTGCCGGAACGGCCCCATCCACCCGAACGGCCGGAGCCGGCAGCCCCGGCGGAAGGCGGCCGGAGTCCCGGGCCCCGGCCCCGGCCCCGGCCCCGCACCTGGTCCGACATCGGCTACCACGAGGAGCGCGGGGCCGGGTTCCTGTCGTTCTCCTTCCCGGGCGGTGCGATGAGCACCACCCACTGCCGCCGCCTGCTGGACGCCTACCGTGCGGCCTGCGCCCGGCCGACTTCGGTGCTCGTGCTCGGCGGCGGACGGGACTTCTTCTCCAACGGGATCCACTTGGGCGTCATCGAGGCCGCCGCCGATCCCGCCGAGGAGTCCTGGGCCAACATCAACGCCATGGACGACCTGGTGGAGGCCGTTCTGACCACCACCGACCGGCTCGTGGTCTCCGCGCTGGGCGGCAACGCGGCCGCCGGCGGAGCCGTGCTGGCGCTCGCGGCCGACGAGGTGTGGTGCCGATCCGGCGTGGTCCTCAATCCGCACTACGGGCTGATGGGCCTGTACGGATCGGAGTTCTGGACGTACACCCTGCCGCGCCGGATCGGCCCGGCAGGTGCCGAGCTCCTCACCGCGGAAGCCCTGCCGCTGAGCGCCGGTACGGCCCGGCGGCTGGGTCTGGTCGACCGGACGGTCGACTGCCCGCCCGGGGAGTTCGCGCACCGGGCCTCTGCGCTCGCGGCGCGCCTCGCCGGCCATCCCGCCACGACCGCCCGGATCGCCGCCAAGAAGGCGCGCAGGGAGCTGGACGAGGCGCGGCGTCCGCTGGCCTCCTACCGGACGGCCGAGCTGGAGCGGATGCGGCAGACCTTCTTCGACCCGCAGGCCCCGTACCACGCGCTGCGGCGGGCCTTCGTGGGCAAGGTGCGCCCGGACGCCACGCCGCCGCACCTCGCGCGCGCCGTACCGGCCCGGCACGGCGCGCCGCCGGCCGCGCGACCGGTTCCCGTCACCGGACCGGGTGTACCCGACGCGGCACCGGACCCCGGTCGGTGCTAGCAAGAAAGGTGGGGCCGATGAGCCCCCGTGGTGACGGGCCTCCCTGCGGGCCCCGCCGCCGCCCTTCCTCCTCCCCCTCCCCAAGGAGGCTTCCGCATGGACGCAGCAACGCCGGCCCCGGTGGCAGACGACCCGGCAGCGGACGATCCGCTGATCCACATCCTCTGGATCAACGCGGGCCTGAGCTGTGACGGTGACTCCGTGTCCCTGACCGCCGCGATGCAGCCGAGCATCGAGGAGATCGTGACGGGGACGCTGCCCGGGCTGCCCCGGATCGCCGTGCACTGGCCGCTGATCGACTTCGAGTGCGGTCCCGTCGGGGGCGCGGACACGTTCATCGAGTGGTTCTTCAAGGGCGAGCGGGGCGAGATCGATCCGTTCGTGCTGGTGGTCGAGGGCTCCATCCCCAACGAGAAGATCAAGTCCGAGGGCTACTGGTGCGGTTTCGGCGACGATCCGGCGACGGGCCAGCCCATCACCACCAGCGAGTGGATCGACCGGCTGGCGCCCAAGGCGCTCGCCGTGGTGGCCATCGGCACGTGCGCCACGTACGGCGGCATCCACGCGATGGAGGGCAATCCGACGGGTGCGATGGGCCTGCCCGACTATCTGGGCTGGGACTGGAAGTCGCACGCCGGGATCCCGATCGTGTGCGTGCCGGGGTGTCCGATCCAGCCGGACAACTTCTCTGAGACGCTCACCTACCTGCTCTACCAGGCGGCCGGCTCGGCCCCGATGATCCCGCTCGACGACAAGCTGCGGCCCACGTGGCTGTTCGGCAGCACGGTGCACGAGGGCTGCGACCGGGCCGGCTACTACGAGCAGGGCGAGTTCGCGGAGACCTACGACTCCCCCAAGTGCCTCGTCAAGATCGGCTGTTGGGGTCCGGTGGTCAAGTGCAACGTGCCCAAGCGCGGCTGGATGAACGGCATCGGCGGCTGTCCGAACGTGGGCGGCATCTGCATCGCCTGCACGATGCCGGGCTTCCCGGACAAGTTCATGCCCTTCATGGACGAACCGCCGGGCGCCAAGGTCTCCACCAAGGCCAGCGGCGCGTACGGCGCCGTGATCCGCAGGCTCCGGGCGATCACCCTGCACACCGTCGACCAAGAGCCCAAGTGGCGCCACACCGGCGACAAGCTGACGACGGGCTACCGCCCGCCCTGGTGAACCCCGGCCCGGCGGCCGCCCACCCGCCCCGCACACCTCCCCCACCCGCTCCCCCCTCCACCCGCTCCTCCTCCACCCGCGCTGACGAAGGGTCACGGCACACACGATGGAACCGAAGACGAAGGCGGCCGGCGACGGCAGCGGCCTGGTCGAGATGGCATGGGATCCGATCACCCGGATCGTGGGCAGCCTCGGCATCCACACGAAGATCGACTTCAAGCAGAAGCGGGTCGCCGAGTGCTACAGCACCTCGTCGGTCTTCCGTGGCTACAGCGTCTTCATGCGCGGCAAGGACCCCCGTGACGCGCACTTCATCACCAGCCGCATCTGCGGGATCTGCGGCGACAACCACGCCACGTGTTCCGTGTACGCGCAGAACATGGCCTACGGGGTGAAGCCCCCGCACCTCGCCGAATGGATCATCAACCTCGGCGAGTCCGCGGAGTACATGTTCGACCACAACATCTTCCAGGAGAACCTGGTCGGGGTCGACTACTGCGAGAAGATGGTCCGCGAGACCAACCCCGGGGTCCTGGAGCTGGCCGAGCGGACCGCCGCCCCGCACGCGGGCGAGCACGGCTACCGCACCATCGCCGACATCATGCGCTCGCTCAACCCCATCGAGGGCGAGTTCTACCGCGAGGCCCTCCAAGTCAGCCGCTACACGCGGGAGATGTTCTGCCTGATGGAGGGCCGCCACGTGCACCCCTCCACGCTCTACCCGGGCGGCGTCGGCACCATCGCCTCGGTCCAGCTCTTCACCGACTACATGAGCCGCCTGATGCGGTACGTGGAGTTCATGAAGAAGGTGGTGCCGCTGCACGACGACCTGTTCGACTTCTTCTACGAGGCCCTGCCCGGCTACGAGGAAGTCGGCCGCCGGCGTGTCCTGTTGGGCTGCTGGGGCGCCCTCAACGACCCCGAGTACTGCGACTTCACGTACGCCAACATGACCGACTGGGGACGGAAGATGTTCGTCACCCCGGGCGTGGTGGTGGACGGCAAACTGGTCACCAACGACCTCACGGAAATCAACCTGGGCATCCGCATCCTGCTGGGCAGCTCGTACTACGACGACTGGCAGGGGCAGGAGCAGTTCGTCACGCACGACCCGCTCGGCAACCCGGTGGACCCGCGCCACCCGTGGAACCAGCACACCATCCCGGCCCCGCAGAAGCGGAACTTCGACGACAAGTACAGCTGGGTGATGTCGCCCCGCTGGTTCGACGGCAAGGACCACCTGGCGCTCGACACCGGCGGCGGCCCCCTCGCCCGGCTGTGGTCCACGGCGCTGTCCGGGCTGGTGGACGTCGGCTACGTCAAGGCCACCGGGCACAGCGTGGTCATCAACCTGCCGAAGACGATGACCAAGCCCGAGACGACCTTCGAGTGGCAGATCCCCAAGTGGAGCAACGCCCTGGAGCGCAACCGGGCCCGTACCTACTTCCAGGCGTACGCGGCCGCCATCGCACTGCACTGCGCCGAGAAGGGGCTGGCGGAGGTCCGCGCCGGACGCACCCAGACCTGGGAGAAGTTCGAGGTCCCGGACCAGGCGGTCGGCGTCGGCTTCACCGAGGCCGTACGGGGCGTCCTGTCGCACCACATGGTCATCCGCGACGGGAAGATCGCCAACTACCACCCGTACCCGCCGACCCCGTGGAACGCCAGCACCCGCGACACCTTCGGCACACCGGGACCGTACGAGGACGCCGTGCAGAACACCCCCATCTTCGAGGAGAACACCCCGGAGAACTTCAAGGGCATCGACATCATGCGGGCCGTCCGCAGCTTCGACCCGTGCCTGCCGTGCGGGGTGCACATGTACGTCGGCGGCGGCAAGACCGTCAAGACCATGCACGTGCCCACCGGCCTGAGCGGGCTGGGCGGATGAGCGCCGCGCGCACGGGCGTCGCACTGGACGCACGACAGGCCGGGCAGCGGGTGGACGAGGTCCTCGACCGGCTCGCCGCCACGGGAGACCGGGCGGCCTGCGCCGCCGCCGAGGAACTGGTCCGCGGACTCATGGAGTTCTACGGGGCGGGGCTCGCCCGGATCACGGAGCGGCTCGGCGACCACGGCCTGGCTCCGCTGCTGGACGACGAGCTCGTGGCGAGCCTGCTGGCCCTGCACGACCTCAACCCCGAGGACGTGCACCTGCGGATCGGGCGGGCCCTGCGGTCCGCGCCGGAGCAAGCGGAACTGCTCGGCTTCGATCCGGCCTCGGGCATCCTGCGGCTGAGCGTTCCCGCCGGCGGCGGCTGCGGCTGCGGCAGTTCGGACGCCGGCACCGACGGGGTCCCGCGCGGTGTGGCGGACGCCTTGGCGGCCTTCGCCCCCGAAGTGACCTCGGTGGAGGTGGAGAAGGCGGCCCCCGCCCCGGCCCTCCTCCAGATCGGCGCCCGCCCGCAGACCCCGGCACGGGCGCGGTGAGCGCGCCCGCTCCGGCCGCTCGCGGCCTGCGGAGGTTCGCCGGCGCCCGTCCGCCGCGCCCCGAAACCTGCGAACTGTGCGCGGTGGCGGTCGCCGAGGACGGGCACCGCCACCTGGTGGAGACCGAGCGGCGGGCCCTGGTCTGCGCGTGCACCGCCTGCGCGCTGCTCTTCGACCGGCCCGGCGCGGCCGCCGGCCGGTTCCGCGCCGTCCCGGACCGCTACCTCACCGACCCGGCGCATCCGCTCGGCGACGGCGCCTGGGAGGCCCTCCAGATCCCCGTCGGGGTGGCCTTCCTCTTCCGCAACGCCGCGCTGGACCGCCTGGTCGCGCTCTACCCGAGCCCCGCCGGGGCCACCGAGAGCGAACTCGACCCGGAAACCTGGCAGCAGGTGCTCGGCGCCGGACGCCTGGCCGGCCTGCTGGAGCCCGACGTGGAGGCCCTGCTGCTGCACCGCGCGGACGGGGAGACCACCTGCCACCTGGTCCCCATCGACATCTGCTACGAGCTGGTGGGCCGGATGCGCATGCTCTGGCAGGGTTTCGACGGAGGCGCCGAAGCCCGGGAGGCGCTGCGCGTGTTCTTCGAGCGGGTGGAGCGGCGGGCCCGCGTGCTCGCCCCGGATGCGGTGGAAGCGGGGCGGCCGTGACGGACTTCGCCTTCACCTGCACCGGGGTGCGCGCGGACCCGTACGCCGCCGGACCCACCCTGGTGTTCCGGCTGCGGCTGACCGCCTCGCCCGGGGTGCGCGTGCACGCCGTCGCCCTGCGCTGCCAGCTCAGGGTGGAGCCCGCCAAGCGGCGCTACGGCCCCGCCGAGGCGGACGGCCTGGCCGACCTGTTCGGCGACCCCTCCCGCTGGGGGTCCACCCTCCAGCCGGTGCAGTTCGCGCAGGTCTCGGTGATGGTCCCGAGCTTCACCGGCGAAACCGAGGTGGACCTCGTGGTGCCGTGCAGCTACGACATGGACATCGCGGCGACCCGCTACTTCGCCGCGCTGCGGGGCGGTGAGGTCCCGATGCTGATGCTGTTCTCGGGGACCGCCTTCACCGGGGCGGGCGGCTTCCACGTCGAACCGGTGCCCTGGGACCGCGAGGCCGCGTACCGGATGCCCGTGGCCGTGTGGCGGGAGATGGTCGAGCAGCACTTCCCCGGATGCGGCTGGCTGCGGCTGCCCGCCGACACCATGGCCGATCTGCTCGCCTTCCGCTCGCGGCACGCCCTCCCCTCCTGGGAGGCCACCGTGCGCGCCCTCCTGGACAGCGCGGACGGGCCGGCGCCCGCCCCGGTCCGGCTGGGGGCGCCGCCGCCGCTCGTCATCGAGAGGACCGCGCCGTGACCACGACCGCCTCCGGCCTCGCCGGCGCCCAGGACTGCCGCTTCGCCACGGCCCGGCAGGTGGCCGACGCCGTCCTCTTCGAGGGGTACGTCCTCTACCCGTACCGGGCCTCCGCGGCGAAGAACCGGATGCGGTGGCAGTTCGGCGTGCTCGTGCCGCCCGCCTGGGCCCCCGCCCACGGGGAGCACTCCTTCCAGCGCACGGAGATCCTGCTGGAGCCCCGGGGTGCGGCGACCCTCTCCCTGGAACTGCGCTTCCTGCACGCGCAGCGGCGTACGGTCCAACGGGCCTGCGCCGACGGCACGTTCGAGGAGGTCTCCGAACTCCAGCTGGACGACCGGGTGCTGGTCCCCTGGGACGAAGGGACCGAGGAACGCGTCGAGTTGTACGTTCCGGCCGCCGAACTGACAGGCTCCGAAGCTGTCTTCCCCTTCTCCCGGCCGGCCCGCGAGGAGGTCGAGCCGGTCCTCGACACCGACGGCCGCCCCGTCGGTCGCCTGGTGCGGCGTACGGAGCGGATCGAGGGCGTCCTGCGCCTGCGGGCCGTCGAACTCGAAGGCCCCTACCGGGTGTCGAAGCTCACCGCCGTGGTGGAGAACACCAGCCCGTGGACCCCGGCGGATCCGTCCGCGCCCCGCGAAGAAGCGCTGCCCCGTTCCCTGGTGGCCGCCCATCTCCTGCTGGCGCTGAGCTCCGGTTCCTTCCTGTCGATGACCGACCCGCCCGAGTGGGCCAAGGGGGCGGTCGCCGCCTGCGAGAACCGGCACACCTGGCCGGTGCTCGCGGGCGAGCCGGGCCGCGCGGACGTGGTCCTGTCCTCCCCCATCATCCTCGAGGACCATCCGGCCATCGCCCCCGAGAGCGCCGGCGCCATGTACGACGCCACCGAGATCGACGAGATCCTGGCCCTGCGCACCGCCGCCCTCACCGACCAGGAGAAACGGGAGGCCCGCGGCACCGATCCCCGTGCCGCGGCCGTGATCGAACTGGCCGACTCGATGCCGCCCGAGGTACTGGAACGGCTGCACGGGGCCGTACGGGGCCTGCGCGACATCACCGGCGAGGACGCCGTGCCGGACCCGGACGCACTGTTCCGGCCCGGGACACCGTGGTGGGACCCGGCCGGGGCGGACTCCGCCGCTCCCGTACCCGATCACGTGACGGTCGACGGCGTCCGGGTGGGCGCCGGAAGCCGCGTGGTGCTGCGACCGGGGCTGCGGCGGACCGACGCCCAGGACCTGTTCCTCCGGGGCCGCACCGCCCTGGTGGAGACCGTGCTGCACGATGTCGACGGAGGCGTCCACCTCGCCGTCACCGTGGAGGGCGACCCGGGCGCGGACATCCGCCGGGAGCAGGGCCGGTTCCTGTACTTCCAGCCGGACGAGGTCACCGTCGCCCCCGGGGAGCCGGCGTGAGCGGCCGCACCCTGATCGCGGGCATCGGCAACGTCTTCCTCGGTGACGACGGCTTCGGTGTGGAGACCCTGCGGGCCCTGTCGGCGCACCCGCTGCCGCCGGGCGTGGAGGCGGTGGACTTCGGGGTCCGCGGGGTCCACCTCGCCTACCAGTTGCTGGACGGCTACGACACGGCCGTCCTCGTCGACGCCACCGCGCGCGGCGGGGCCCCCGGCACCCTGTACCTGATCGAGGTCGGCGTGGACGACGTGCACGCCGCGCCGGGCGGGTGCGCCCTCGACGGCCACGACATGTCGCCCGCCACCGTCCTCGCCCTGCTGGACACCCTGTGCGCCGGGACCGGCACCGAAGCGCCCCGGCGCGTGCTCGTCCTCGGCTGCGAACCCGCCTGCGTCGTGGAGGGCATCGGGCTGAGCCGGCCGGTGGCAGACGCGGTGCCGGAGGCCGTGCGCGCGCTCCTGGACCTGCTCGGGCAGGAGGAGCCGTACGCACCCGAGAGGGATGACCCGAACCGCCGAGAATTGAGGAGTACCCCATGAAGAAGGTCGTCGTCGGCGGGGCCGCCGCCCTGGCCCTGGTCGCCGTCCTCAAGCAGATCCTGCCCGACATCAGGCGCTACTTGCGCATCCGCCGCATGTGAACGCGTACGCCCCGGCCTCCGAATGGAGTACGGGGCGTACGGCTCCCGGCGTGCCCGGCCGTGCCGCCCCGGTCCTGCCGGTGTAATGAGCCCCGGCAGGACGGAGACCGAATCCGATGCACGAGATGTCGATCGCCATGGCCGTCGTGGGCCAGGTGGAAGAGGCGGCCCCGGAGGCCGGCAGCGTCGTGAGCCGAGTGGAGCTCCAAGTCGGCGAGTTGGCCGGGGTGGTCCCGGACGCACTCGGCTTCTGCTTCGAACTGGCCTGCGCCGGAACGGTCCTGGAAGGGGCCGAGCTCGTCGTCCGGTCCGTACCGGCCCGTGCGCGCTGCGGCGCCTGCACGGGCGACTGGGCCGTGGGGATGCCTCCCGAACTGTGCTGCCCCACGTGCGGAAGGGCGACGGAGGTGGAGCTGCTCTCAGGACGCGAGCTGCGCATCCTCACGGTGACCTGGGAGGACGCACGGGCCGCCGGGGCCACCGTGACCCCCTGCCGCGCACCGATCTCCGAGGAGGCCTGAACCATGTGCCGAGTGGTCGACCTGCAACAGGCGGTTCTCGCCAAGAACGACGGGGCCGCACAGGCCCTGCGCGCCGAACTCACCGCCCGCGGCACGACGGTCGTCAACATGCTGTCCAGTCCGGGCAGCGGCAAGACCGCCCTGCTGGAGCGCGAACTCCTGCTCGCCCGGGAGCGGGGCGTGGCCGTTGCCGCCCTGACCGCGGACCTGGCCACCGAGAACGATGCGGTACGGCTGGCCCGTTCGGGGGCGCCGGTCAAGCAGGTGCTCACCGACGGGCTCTGCCACCTGGAAGCCGTGATGCTGGGCCGCCACCTGCACGGCTGGCTGCCCGAGGAGACGCGGCTGCTCTTCGTCGAGAACGTCGGCAACCTGGTCTGCCCGGCCTCGTACGACCTCGGGGAGTCGCTGCGCGTGGTCCTCGCGTCCGTGACCGAGGGCGAGGACAAGCCGCTGAAGTACCCGACGGCCTTCGGGCTGGCCCAGCTCGTCATCGTCACCAAGACCGATATCGCGCAGGCCGTCGACTTCGACGAGGCGGCCTTCCGCGCGAACGTCCAGCGGGTCAACCCGGGGGTGGAGGTGGCACTCACCTCGGCCCGCACCGGCGAGGGCCTCGGCCTCCTGCTGGACCGGGCACAGGCGGTCGGCGCGGGAGCCGCGGCGCACATCCCGGTGATGGCCCGCGCGTGCGCTCCGGCGCAGAGCGCCGCTGCGGTCGGCGGCCACAACCACAGCCACGTGCACGGCGACCATGACCACGCCCAAGACCACGACCACGACGACCACCACCACCACCACCACGGTCACCCGCACCGGCCGGAGAGCGGGCACGAGCACGAGCACGGGCACGGGCACAGCCATGACCACGGCCCGGAGCACGCACCGATGCCGACCGGCACTCCGGCGACAGGGCGAGCACGCGGGCAGAGCCTCTGATGGATTCCGTACAGCGCCGCCGGGTCACCGTCCAGGGCGTGGTGCAGGGCGTCGGCTTCCGGCCGTACGTCTACGCCCGCGCCACCGGGCTGGGGCTGGCCGGGCACGTCACCAACACCCCGGAGGGCGTGGTGACCGAGGTCGAGGGAGCGGCGGCCGCCGTCTCCGCGTTCTGCGAGCGCCTCGCGGCGGACGCGCCGCCGCTGGCCGTGGTGGACGCAGTGGACCACTGCGAGGTGCCGGTGGTCGGCGGCGCCGGATTCGCGATCATCGCCTCCCGGAGCGGCGGCCCGGCCCGGACCCTGATCTCCCCGGACACGGCCACGTGCGCCGCCTGCCTCGCGGAGCTGGCGGATCCGGCCGACCGGCGCCACCGCCACCCCTTCATCACGTGCACGCACTGCGGCCCCCGCTTCACGATCGTCACCGGGCTGCCCTACGACCGCGCGCAGACCACCATGGCCGGCTTCCCGATGTGCCCCGACTGCGCCCGCGAGTACGCCGATCCGGCCGACCGCCGCTTCCACGCCCAGCCCGTCGCCTGCCCGGCCTGCGGTCCCCGGCTGCGGCTGCTGGTCGACGGCGGGGGGCGGGACCCGTACGAGCACACCGGTACGGATCCGGTCGCCGAGGCGCGCCGCATGCTGGCCCGGGGCGCGATCCTGGCGGTCAAGGGGCTCGGCGGATACCACCTGGCCTGCGACGCCACCCGGCCCGAGGCCGTGGCGGAACTGCGCCGGCGCAAGTCGCGCGACGACAAGCCCTTCGCCGTGATGGCACGCGATCTCGCCGAAGCGGAGCGGCTGGCGCACCTCGGCCCCGAGGAACGCGACCTGCTCACCGGCAGCGTGCGGCCCATCGTGCTGCTCCGCAGGCGGGCCGGCGTCCCCGGACCGGCCGAGGAGGTCGCGCCGCGCAGCCCCGACCTCGGCGTCATGCTCCCGTACACCCCGCTCCACCACCTGCTGTTCGGACTTCCGGGCGATCCCCCGGGGCCGGCGCTGCTCGTCATGACCAGTGGGAACCTCGCGGGTGAGCCCATCGTCACCGAGGAGGACGAGGCCCTGGAACGGCTGGCCGGTCTCGCCGACGGCTGGCTCACGCACGACCGGCCCATCCACGTCCCGTGCGACGACTCCGTGGTGCGGGTCTGCGACGGCGCCGAGCTGCTGGTCCGGCGTTCGCGCGGCTACGCCCCGCTGCCGCTGCCGCTGCCGTTTCCGGTCCCCGCCACGCTGGCGACGGGGGGCGATCTGAAGAACGCCCTCTGTCTCGGGGAGGGCCGCCGGGCCTGGTTGTCGGCGCACATCGGCGACATGGACGACCTGGCCACCCAGATCGCCTTCGAGCGGGCCGAACGGCAGCTGGAGTCCGTCACCGGAGTCTCGCCCGTCCTGCTGGCCGCCGACCGGCATCCCGGCTACCGGTCGGGCCGGTGGGCGGCCCGCAACGCGGGGGGCCGGCCGCTGGTGCGCGTCCAGCACCATCACGCGCACATCGCGGCCGCTCTGGCCGAACACGGCCTGGACGGCGGCCGCCGGGTGATCGGCGTCGCGTTCGACGGCACCGGCTACGGCGACGACGGCGCGGTGTGGGGCGGCGAGGTGCTCCTCGCCGACTACGCCGGCTACACCCGTTTCGCCCACCTCGCGTACGTGCCTCTGCCGGGCGGTGACGCCGCGGTGCAGCGGCCGTACCGGATGGCCCTGTCCCACTTGCGGGCGGCGGGCATCCCCTGGGATCCGGACCTGCCGTGTACGAGCAGCTGTCCCGAGGAGGAACTCCGGGTGCTGTCGCGGCAGTTGGAGCTCGGCTTGAACTGTGTTGCCACGTCCAGCATGGGACGGCTCTTCGATGCCGTCTCCTCCCTGACGGGCATCTGCCAGTACTCCGGGTACGAGGCCCAGGCCGCGATGGAGCTCGAATCCGCCGCGCTGCGGGCGGTGGAACGCACGGGGCACGGGGCGGTACCGGACTCGGACACCGGCCCCGTCTCCGGGCCCGGACAGCTCCCTTACACCTTCGCCCTGAACGGGCCGGCACCCGGCCTCGAGGCCCCCGTCACCGCCGATCCGACCCCCCTGCTGACGTCGGTGGTGGCCGACCTGCGGGCGCGGGTGGATCCGTCCGTGATCGCGGCGCGCTTCCATGCCGCCACCACGGGACTGGTCGCGGAGCTGTGCGTTCTGGCGCGCGAACGGCACGCGCTGGACACGGTGGTGCTGACCGGCGGGGTCTTCGCCAACACCCTGTTGTCCTCGGCCTGCGCCCGCGTGCTGCGCGAGCGCGGCTTCACCGTACTGCGGCACCGCCAGGTCCCGCCGAACGACGGCGGGCTGGCACTCGGTCAGCTCATGGTGGCGGCCGCCCGCGGCGCCACCGACCCCCCACAGCGAGGAGAGGCCCATGTGCTTGGCGGTACCCGGCAGAGTGCTTGAGATCGCGGAGAAGGACGGAACCCGCATGGCCACGGTCGACTTCGGCGGCGTACAGAAGGAGGTGTGCCTGGAGTACCTGCCCGACCTCCAGGTCGGCGAGTACGCCATCGTCCACGTGGGCTTCGCCCTGCAGCGCCTGGACGAGGAGTCCGCCAAGCAGACCCTTGAGCTCTTCGCCGAACTCGGCATGCTCCAGGAGGAGTTCGGCGACCCGTGGGAGCTGGCGGCGGATGCCGCCGACGGGGGCGAGGGAGGTCCGCGGTGAAGTACATCGACGAGTTCCAGGACCCTGCCCTCGCTCGGCGGCTCCTGGACGACATCCACTCCGCGGTGACCCGGCCCTGGGCGCTGATGGAGGTGTGCGGCGGCCAGACCCACACCATCATCCGGCACGGAATCGATCAACTCCTCCCAGATCAGGTGGAGTTGATTCACGGACCGGGCTGTCCCGTCTGCGTCACCCCGTTGGAGGTCATCGACAAGGCCCTGGAGATCGCCTCCCGGCCGGGCGTGATCTTCTGCTCCTTCGGCGACATGCTCCGCGTCCCCGGAACCGGCCGGGACCTGTTCAGGGTCCGCAGCGAGGGCGGTGACGTACGGGTGGTCTACTCGCCGCTCGACGCCCTGACCATCGCCCGGCAGAACCCGGACCGGGAGGTCGTGTTCTTCGGCATCGGCTTCGAGACCACGGCCCCGCCGAACGCGATGACGGTCCATCAGGCGAAGAAGCTGGGCATCCCCAACTTCAGCCTGCTGGTCTCCCACGTCCGGGTTCCCCCCGCCATCGAGGCCATCATGCGCTCCCCCAGCTGCCGGGTGCAGGGCTTCCTCGCCGCCGGGCACGTGTGCAGCGTGATGGGGATGGCGGAGTACCCGGAGCTCGCGGCGCGGTACCGGGTGCCGATCGTGGTGACGGGCTTCGAGCCGCTGGACATCCTCGAAGGCGTACGCCGGACCGTGCTCCAGCTCGAACGGGGCGAGCACACCGTGGAGAACGCCTACGCGCGCGCCGTCCGCCCGGAGGGCAACCCCGCCGCCCTCGCCATGCTGGAAGACGTCTTCGAGGTCACGGACCGGGCCTGGCGCGGCATCGGGATCATCCCGGACAGCGGCTGGCGACTGTCCGAACGCTACCGCGAGTTCGACGCCGAGCACCGCTTCTCGGTCACCGGGATCACCACGCGGGAGCCCGCCGAGTGCCGCAGCGGCGAGGTGCTCCAGGGACTCATCAAACCGCACGAGTGCGAGGCCTTCGGCACCCTGTGCACACCGCGCTCGCCGCTCGGCGCCACGATGGTCTCCAGCGAGGGCGCCTGCGCCGCGTACTACCTCTACCGCCGGCTCGACCTCCAGGCCGCGCCGGCCTCCCCGACGACATCGCTGGAGGCGAGCCCCGTTGGCTGAGACCGCACCGCTGGACATCACCGGCTGGACCTGCCCGGCCCCGCTGCGCGACCATCCACGGGTGGTGATGGGCCACGGAGGAGGCGGCGCGCTGTCCGCCGAACTCGTCCAGCACCTCTTCCTCCCGGAGTTCGGCGGCGCTGCCCTCGCCCAGCTCGGGGACTCCGCCGCGCTCACCCTCGGCGGAGTCCGGCTCGCCTTCTCCACGGACTCCTACGTCGTGCGCCCTCTGTTCTTCCCGGGCGGCTGCATCGGTGACCTCGCGGTCAACGGCACGGTCAACGACCTGGCGATGTCGGGGGCCGAACCGGCCTATCTCTCCTGTGGGTTCATCCTGGAGGAGGGCGTGGAACTGTCCGTGCTCTCGCGGGTGGCCCGCGCGATGGGCGAGGCGGCCCGCGCCGCGGGCGTGGAGGTGGTCACCGGGGACACCAAGGTCGTGGAGAGCGGGCACGGGGACGGCGTCTACATCAACACCGCGGGCATCGGCGTCATCCCTGCGGGGGTGGACCTGCGCGCGCAGCGGGTCGTACCGGGCGACGTGGTCATCGTCAGCGGTGAGATCGGGCTGCACGGCGTGGCCATCATGAGCGTGCGCGAAGGCCTGGAGTTCGGGGTGGACGTGGAGAGCGACTGCGCTCCGCTGGCCGGCCTCGTACGGAGCATGCTCGCGGTCACCCCGGACCTGCACGTCCTGCGCGACCCCACCCGGGGCGGTCTGGCCGCCGCCCTCAACGAGATCGCCGCGGCCTCCGGCACCGGCGTCCTCGTCCACGAGGCGCGGGTGCCCGTGCCCCCGGCCGTCGCGAACGCCTGCTCGATCCTCGGCCTGGACCCGTTCTACGTGGCCAACGAGGGCAAGCTCGTGGCCTTCGTGCCCGTCGAGCACGCCGAGGCCGTGCTCGACGCGATGCGGGCGCATCCGCTGGGGCGCGGGGCGACCGTCATCGGCGAGGCCGTGGAGGCCCACCCCGGCATGGTCGTGGCCCGGACCCGGCTGGGCGGCACCCGCGTGGTGGACCTGCCGATCGGGGAGCAGCTGCCGCGGATCTGCTGATTGCGGCGCGCGGGACGGGGCAGGCGCCCCCCGTGCACCGGGTCCCCGTACGGACGGAGCCCGCGGAGGTGCACGGGAGCCCGACCGGAGGTGAAGCGCATGGAGCGGCGGACCACTGAACCGCACCCCGAGCCGGCGCCGGAAGGCCCCGGTCCCACACCGGAGGGGCCGGACGCCCTGCCCCGCGACCCGGTGCCCGCGCGTCCGGATCCCGGCCCCGGCCCCGAGGACCCCGACCCGGTTCCCGCGCAGCCCTCGCCCGGCGAGCGGCCCGTGGTGCCGGAACCCCCCGACTGAAGGAGGCGAATCCGGTGCGCATCGCCTTTCTGACCGCGCCCGAGGGCGTGGAGGAGATCGAGCTCACGGAGCCCTGGAAGGCCGTCGAACGGGCCGGCTGGAACCCGCAGCTGGTGTCGACCGGACCGGGCCGGGTCCGCGCCTACCACCATCTCGACAAGGCCGGCACCTTCCCCGTCGACCACGTCCTCGCCGGCGACACCTCGGACGCCTTCGACGCCCTCGTGCTGCCCGGCGGGCTCGCCAACCCGGACGCCCTGCGGCTGAACGAGCGGGCCGTCGGGTTCACGCGCAGCTTCTTCGAGACGGGCAAGCCCGTCGCTGCGATCTGTCACGCACCGTGGCTGCTGGTGGAAGCGGACGTCGTCCGGGGCCGCACGCTGACCTCGTGGCCGAGCCTGGCCACGGACATCCGCAACGCCGGGGGCACCTGGGTGGACGAACCCCTGCGCGTGTGCGAAGCGGCGCCCTCGACGCTCGTCACCAGCCGCAAACCGGACGACCTCGACGCCTTCTGCGCGGCGCTCGTCGAGGAATTCGGGAACGTGAACGGGCACGGGCGGTCCTGACGCGGGCGCTTCCCGGTACACGCCTGTGAGCGCCCGCGGCACACGCCGGGGGCACTCGCGGCATACGCCGGGGGCGCCGCACGGTCCGAGCCGGTCGGCCGCACGGGTCATCGCGGGTGTTCGCACCCTGAACCAGCGCGCCGCGCGGCCCGTGCTCAGACGGCGGGCATACCGTCCGTACGCGGACCACCGCACCGCCGCCACCGACCCGGACCGGAGGAACCCCGTGCCGACACCCGGAGAACCCACTCCACCGACCCGACAGGCCCCCGCCGCCGCACGCACGCACGGGCAGCCGACGCAGGCGGGCAACTGGGCCGTCGGGATGCTCATGGCCACGACACCCTGCTCGGCCCGCGACGCGCTGCGCATCCTCGCGACGGCCGCGGACCTGGCCGACGTCGCCGTCGAGGACCTGGCTGCCGCGATGACCGCAACCGCGTGCGGCACGGCCCTGCCCGCCCGCCTCGAACGCGCCCTGCGCCGCTCCGTCGAAGCCGCCCGGACCCGCGGGCCGGCGGGCGGTCCCCGCGCTGCCGGGCTCGCGCCGAACCCCGCCCGGACCGAGGAGGTCCTGACCCGTCTGCGGGGCTGCCAGGCCCGGCTCGCGGCCGCACCCCAGGACCCCGCGGCCCTGCGGGCCATGGACGACACCGCGTACACCTTGTGCGTACTGATGGGCAGGCCGACCGCCCTCGAAGCCATCATCGCGGCGGAGGAGCAGCTCGCCGGCGTGCTCTAAGGCGCGGCCACGACACGCCCCGGGGGGGCCGCCCGGTCAGCCCTTGGCGGTGTAGCGGACACGGGCCCACAGGGGCAGCACGAACCAGCACAGCACGTACCAGGCGAACACTCCGCCGACGAGCCACGGCGCGAGGGCGTTGTCGGTGGCGACCCTGAGGACGAGGAGCAGGGCCGAGGTGCTCGTGGCCAGGAGCAGCAGGAGGCCGGTGAAGGTCAGGCGCGCGGCCCAGGCGACGGCCTCGGGCTTGATCCTGCGCCCGGAGACGAGACGGTGGAAGGCCACCGGGCCTATCAGGGCGCCGGTCGACAGGGATCCCAGGACCACGGTCACGACGTAGATCGTCTTCTCGGTCTGCGCGAGCCCCGCGAACACGGGGGTGAAGGCCACCGTGAGCAGGAAACCGAACAGGATCTGGACACCCGTCTGGGCGACCCGGATCTCCTGGACCAGTTCCTGCCATTGCCGGTCCGCGCGTTCCTCCGCCGACTCGTCCCGTCCCGCCTGCTCCGTCCCGTTCGCCATCGGGCCGCCTCTCTGAAGGGGTGTCTTCGCCCTCGTCTACCCCCGGGCTCCCGCATCATGTTCCGCGGTGCCCCCGCCGCGGGATGCGCAAGCGCACGGCAGCCACGTACTCGGCCCGGCCGGTGAGCCGGCGGTCGGGCAGGCCTCCCGTCAGGCTGCCCTGCTCGAACCGCGGCCGGAACCGGTGTCGGAGGCGGTGAGCGCCTCGCGGAGTTCGTCGCGCGTCATGGTCGAGCGCCCGGGGATCCCCGCCGCCGCGGCCCTCTCGTAGAGCTCCGCCTTGGTCATGCCGGCCGGGTCCTCCGCCTCGGGCGTACCGCTTGCACGGTTCCCCACATGTGTCGAGGGCTTCCCGTGCTTCGCGCGCTTCCCCTGCTTCCCCCGGGAGCCGCCGGCCCGCTCGACGCTGGCACGCAGCACCTCCGCGAGGTCGACCACGTTGGTCGACTCGGCCGCGGGCTCCGCCTTCTCCACGCTCTCGCCCGCCCGCTTCGCCTTGATCAGGGTGGCGACCTTCTCCCGGAACGTGTCGT
Organism: Streptomyces sp. NPDC058289; assembly: GCF_042880975.1. Lineage (NCBI taxonomy): Bacteria > Bacillati > Actinomycetota > Actinomycetes > Kitasatosporales > Streptomycetaceae > Streptomyces > Streptomyces sp. NPDC058289. The sequence goes on along the minus strand of NZ_JBHVYI010000052.1, from coordinate 9,768 downwards.
GGAACTCCTCGGGCTTCCACTCCATGCTGAGCGCCTCGACCAACTGCTCGGCCATGCGCAGTTCCTTCTGCGAGGCCTTGGCCCTGCGCGGCAGGGAATCGATCTCCGCACGGGGATCGCGGATCTCGTCGGCCCAATGGAGCGTGTGGCAGGTGAGCAGGCCGTTCTCCGCCTTCACGGCCACCAGGTACTCGTGGCTGCGCATCACGAATCTGGCGATCCCCGCCTTCTCCGCCTTGGCGAGGGCCTGCTCGATGAGGCTGTAGATCTTCCCGTACTCCTTGCCCTTCGGCGCCAGGTAGTACGTCGCGTCGAAGAAGATCGGATCCACCTCGGCCAGGTCCACGAACCCCTCGATGTCGAGCGATCTGGAGCGGCCCGGCGCGATCTCGTCCAGCTCCTCCGGCTCGACGAGCACGTATGCGTCACCGTCGTCGAAGCCCTTGACGATCTCCTCGAAGGGCACCTCCTCGCCGGTCCGCTCGTTGACCCGCTTGTTGCGGACCCGGTCGGAGGTGCCCCGCTGCAGCTGATGAAAGTGGATGGTGTGGCTGTCGGTCGCCGTGTACAGGCCCACGGGCAGGCTGACCTTCTCTGAACTAAGGGGCTGACCGAGTGCTCTGACCACTGCTCGCTTCTGCTCGCGGTGGTGGTCGCCGACGCACAAGATCGCGCCTTGTCGATACTCACGGAAAAGACCCGCGAGTACACCCTCCTCAGCAGACGTCTGGACTCAGCGGCCACAGCCATCGCCGCCCTCCACCACGACAACACTCAACTCCGCTAAGAACTCTCATCCGCCTCTGATGGCCGCGTCACTTCACCCGGCCCCCGAAGCGCATGAAGCCCATCCCCACACCACGAAGAGAGGCCACGCCTCGTGAGAAACACGAATCGCGAAGAACAAGGCTTCCCTCTCGGGGTCACGGCCGATGCGAACACTCCAGGATCCGGCCGTCGACGGTCCCAATGAGCAAGTGTCCTTGGGGCGCCACAGCGATGGACAGTGCGGTGGTCGGTGCTCCGTCAATCTCAAGATCGATATGCCATCGCACCGAGCCGTCGTCAGCGTCCAGCGCGGTCAGAGCGCCGGAGTTGTAGGCCACGTAGACGGTGTGCCCGTCGGTGTCGAGGGCGGTGGCGGGGTGATCGGTGCGGTGTTGCCACCGCACTGAGCCGTTTAGGGATCGCCGCACTACGTAGGCGCCACCAGGTTGGAGTCCTTGGCCGTGATGGACGGCGCCGGCATAGACCAGGGACTGCCCGATTTCGGCTGCGGGACCCCCGAAATGATGTTCTGCCGGTTCCCAGGAGTGGGGGAAGAGCCGCCGCGAAGTCCCATCGGGGTCCAGGGCGGTGACCCACTTGTCCCTGTGTGGCTTGTCCGGGTCAGTGCCGACCAGGACGTACGGGCGGCTTGCGCGACGGACTGCGAACGGGTGATTGAACACGTCGAAGTGGCCGACCTCCGGACCGTTCACCGGACCGTCGAGGTCAAACATCATCAGCCGTTCGGGGTGCTTGCGGCGGCCGTCCAACGGCCTCAGGATCGTCCTCTGGCCGCCCGGGACGAGAACCGTAAACACGCCTGGGCTCAGGGTCTCCAGCACCTGCCCTGTGTCGACGGCGATCCGGGCGACTCGGGGTGCGGATGTCTCCCAGCGCCTTCCCTTGCGCCGACTGCGGCGTTCGGCGTTCGTCCAGACCGATGCGCCGTCGGAGGCCGGAACCAGCTGTCGGCCGCCTTCCTCATCCTCGACCGCCCATTGCAGGTCTCCTGACGGCAGCCACGACTCCGCCAGGATCCCGTCCAAAGCGGCCAGCACGCGGCCGTCCTCGGTACCTTCGACAGCCCATACCCGTCGGCGTACGGACCACTGCCGACCGGCGGAGGACGCGAGGTCCGCGAGGATTTGGCGGGCTTCCGCGCTGTGATCCGGCTGAACGACCGGTTCCGCGGGGGCGGCCAGTTCCTCGGCTCCGATCGTCCCCTGCCCGACGGCGCCCCAGTCTGAGCGAGCCACAACGACCGCATGCCCTTGCTCGTGTGCCTGTGGGTTTTCCCAGTCGTCATACGGCGCCAAGAGCAGACGAAGTGCCGTATCGCTGCTCCATTCCACGCCGAGCACTTCCCGCGGGTGCGGCAGGGCGGACACCACGTCCCCGGAGTCCAGATGGACCAGCAGCAGCTCACCTTCGAACGAATAGCCGCCGTCGTAGCGCCCCGTACCAACGGCCAACAGGGGAAGAACAGGGTGGAAGGCGAGGGACCGAACGGGGTACCAAGACCGGACCAGGTTCCGACACCTCAGCCCGTCCTGCTCATAGACACCGATCCGGTGCCCCGTCCATCGGGAGTCCGCGGTCGCACTGCCGCTCCACTGGACATGTCCGAGGTCCCCGCCCACAGCGACCGTCCGCGAGCGCTCATCAGCGACGGCCAGTGCGGGTTCTCCGATCTCGGCGAATGGGCCGTCGCCGAGCACACGTCGGACTATCGGTGCGAGGGTCATACAGGGTTCCTCCCAGGGCGGTACATGAACGACCGCCGTCCCTGGCGCGGCACGGCGGCAGCTCATGATCCCGTCGGGCGGCGGGGTAGACCAACGGATTTCATCCGGGCAAAGCGCTGACCGTACAGCCGTGCCCGCCTGAGTGAACGTGACGAGCTGACGGCATTGAATCCCCGTGCTCCGCGAGACACCCAAATGGAACATCTACATGGCCACCACACCCACCGAACTTACGAAAGGATCAGTAAAATCCGAACGGCGTTTGGAGGCGCTGGGCTGCTGGGACGTGCTGCGGTTCACCCATGCCGATCCGTCCTAGGCATCGGTAGCCCGAGCATGACCGGCTGGCCCGGGGCCGCCGAGTCGATCTGCCTGATCTTGGATTGGGCCCCGGCGAGGCTGACGCGGAGGCCCTCGATCTCGCCGAGCCAGCCTTCGTGCTCGGCTTCGCTGATCCGGTCCAGGAGGTTGTCGCGGATCTCCACGAGCCGGCCGCGCTGGGCTGGGTCCGGGCGCAGGAGGGAGCAGCGGACGCAGGCGTGTTCGTGGATGCAGGCGGTGCCGTAGGCGCGGGCGCAGGTGCCGACGGAGAGTTTGCGGCGTTCGAAGTGGCCGAGGAAGTCCTCCCACTCGGCGTCGGTGGGGGTGCGGTACTCCTCGGCGGGGCGCAGGGTGCGGCGCCGGTTGATGAAGGCGCGGTGGGCTTCGATGGTCTCGGTGGGGTAGACGGCGTTGTAGCCCATGGTGGTGTTCATGTCGGCATGGCCGGCGATGACCTGGGCGATGTGGGGCGGCAGGCCGGAGCGGATGGCGTCGGTGATGAACATCCGCCGGAAGTCGTGGGGGGCGAAGTCCAGGGGCTGACCGGTTGTGTCGGTGAGTCCGATGAAGTTGAGGACCTCTCCCAGGGCTCTTCGGATCAGCTCGCCGGTCATGCGGGATCGCTCTCCGGCCCAGTCCCATTGGAACAGCAGTGGAGCGGGCGGGCTCCAGGTGCGCTCCTCGTAGTCGTAGGCAGCCAGCAGGGGAATCGTGCCCGTCTTTGGGTCGCGGACCCGGCGGATGACGGCGGAGAGGACGTCGGCGAGTTCGGGGCTGACCAGCAACACACGCTCTTGGTCGTTCTTGGAGGGGGCGATCTGGAGGAGGGGAACGATTTCGCCGGTCGTGGGCAGCCGGTACTGGACCAGGGCGTGGTGGCTGGCCTCCAGCATCTCCTCGATGCGGGCGCCGGTGTGGCGCAGGAACTCCACCGCTGCCCAGGCCCAGAATGCGCGGTGCTCGGCGCGGTCGAAGTGGATGAGCTTGCTGGCTGTGTCACGGGCGCTGTCGCCGCCGTGTTCGGTGCGGATGAAGGAGCCGCCGGCCACGGTGAAAGCCGCGCCTTGCGGTACGGCTCGCAGCGCTTCGAGGCACGCCAGGCGGTGGCGATGGTGGTCGAGGGCGGCCCGCGCGAAGGCAGCCGTTCGCGTGTGCGCTGGTCCATCCGGGCCTTGATCCGTTTGGTGCGCTTGCCGTTCAAGGTCTCTGCTTCCTTGATCGGGCATCGGACCGCCCATGCTCCCCACCGGGTCGGCTCTTCCGCTGCCCAGCGCGCGATATCGAGGTAGAGCGCGCGGACGGACATCAGCACCATGGCCTTGTCCGCCCGCTCGACCACCGTCTCCTCCACCGTGCCATCCGGTCGCCGGCGTCGTTGGATTCGGGTCCGCAGGCGTTCCTTCCACGCGGCGGCCACTTCGGGGGGAAGGTAGAGAGAGGCAATGCCGGGGTGGTGCCGTTCCAGGTCTGACCAGAAGTTCCTGGTCAGGTGGCGGGCAAGGCCGTCCAACGAGGCGTAGTCCAGTCGGGGGCGGCGCTCTTCCAGGTAGTCGATCAGCAGCTCGCGAATAGGTGCACACTCCACACCGTGCCGGTCGACGAGCTGCTCGGTAGTGAGTTGGCCGGTGACCCGGCTGAGTAGCCGCAGCGTCGCCGGTGCGTCGGACGGTAGATCGCCGAGCTCCCGCAGCCACGAGTAGAACAGGCTGCTCCCGCCCTCGCCCCGTACGAGCGTGTGGTGCTCGATCGCGTCGCCGACGGTGATGTCCGCCAGGCTGCCGCCCTTGGCGAGGAGAATCCGGGCCAGTGCACGGCGGGACTTGCCGGCCCCGAGCTCTTCCCACCGCTTCGGTCCGACGTGTGCCTTCAGCCGTGCGTATCCGGCAGGATCACGGACCTCCTCGACGAAGTCCCGCAGATGGTTGCTGCTGTGGCCGGACAGCCAGGACACCGGGAGCCGCAGCACATCAGCTCCGGCCAGCAACAGCAGGCCCGACAAAACGGTGGACCGCCGCTTCACCTCGGTGACCGAAGTGACCCACGCGTGCCCGTCATCGGCCCATGCGCGCGCGGATGCCGACGCGGGGGAGGCTTCCCACCGTTCCTGCCAGCTGCTTCCTGAGAAGGTGGCCAGCCAGGTGAGGATCGCGCGTGCTCCCGTGAGCCGGTACCAGCGTGTGTTGATGCTGGCCCCGGTGTACGGCGGCAGCTGGAGCGCGGTGAGTACCTCGTCCGCGGACCTGCACGTCATTGGCCAGCTCGTCCCGGCTGCACGGGCAGGGAAGCGGGCGCGGGCCTGTTCCAGGGGGCCGCCCGCGGCCTGGGGCACTGGCCGCCGTTCGCCTGGGCCGGCGCTGGGCGTACCCGTGAGGTGCCGGACGCGGGACGTCACAGGGATCCTCCGAACAGGTCGTTGAGAGCCTGGGGCCGATACCCGGCTGCGGGCACTGCCGGGATGCGTGCCAGCCGCTCTTGGCGCAGATGATGTGCCCGTACGGCCTCGATGATCTCGTCGCGCCCGGCCGGCACGTAGATCTGCGTGGTGGTCAGGTGGGCGTGGCCAAGAACCCACTGCACGTCCGTCAACGCCAGCTTCGGATCCCGGGCCATCCGGTACGCGGCCGTGTGCCGTAGGTCGTGAAGTGTCCAGTTCGCCTCCAGCAGGGTGTTGGCCCGGTTCAGCATCGCCCGGGCGGCGTGATAGTTCAGCGGCCGAAACGGTCGGCGCAACGTCCACCACAACGGCGCCGCCGGATCCCGGGGCGTTCCCGCCCGCCATGACTCCTCCTGGTAGAGCCTTAACCACACGAAGGCGTCAGGGGATGACGGAAGCTGCTGGTAGGCGCGCGTACCCTTCCGGATGACCCCCAACAGCTGATCGCCGGGAAGCGGATCCTGCTGTCGGCTCGTCAACAGCTCCTCTGTGCGGGCACCGTTGGAGACCCAGAACGCCAGTAGAGCCCGGTCCCGGTTGTATTTCAGAGCGGCGAACAGCTCATTGAACCGGTGGTCTGGGATCCGCCGCGGCAACCGGGTGGGTACGGACGGCCGGTAGCGGCCGCCGCTCGTCACGCGGAGAGAGCGCCCCGTTCCTGGAGGGCGTCGACGATCCCGGCCGGCGGGAAACGGGTTGATGATCGGGCCCGTTCCCTCCTCCAGGTGGAAGGCGTAGAACGACCTCAGCACCGCTTCGCTGTGCACCCGAGTCCTGGCCGAGTACATCACCCCCGGTGAGGCCCGGCCGGTCACTGCGTTCGGCACCCCCGGCAGCGGCCGCGCCAGAGGCGGGGTGGACGCCCCCTGTGACTTGCGGCGCCAGTGGACGCGAACCGGCTTCGGCGCGATCTGCATCCACCGGGCGAAGTCCCGGGCATCCACTCGCCTGACCCGGTTCCATGCCAGCCCCCAACCGGCCAGGAACCGCCACCAGCGCAGCAGATCCATCCCATACGACCGGACCGTCGCCGGTGGTCGGCCGCAGGCTTGAAGCTCAGCGAAGAACCGCTCCACTGGCTCCACCACGGCTCCGTCTGCGTCCAGCAACACGTACGGCCGCGCCGGATCCGCCGACTCCACCAACCCACCCGATTCCGGCAGCGTGAAGCCGACCAGATCCCGGTCAGAACCACCTGTCTCAAGCATGGCCGGGAAGCTAGCAGAAACCCTCCCTGACCTGCGAATACGCACTCTTTAGTTCAGTCAACGGGACAGGCCGAAGCTCAGCACGCCCGCCCACACTGGTCTCGCCATGTCCACCACCACCGTTCTCCTCTCGTGCGCCCGCGCAGTCGCGGATGCACGTGCGGGCGTCCTCCAGCGTGGTCTGCGGGCTGCTCGAGGGCGTCACGTCCCGATCGGTTCGCCGGTCCGTCCATGGGCCACGTGCCCGCCCAGCGCACCGCTCACCGCGAGGGCTGCCAGACCGGCCAGGGACCAGCCCCGGCCCTTGAGGGTGTGCCCGCGCACCCTCGACGCGAGGGACAGCGTGTAGCAGGCGATCACGGCCACGTTCGACACGGCGTGGGCCAGTCCGACCCGGGCGCGCGGCAGCGGCAGCTCCGCCCAGTCCACCCAGCCCGCGACGGCCGCCGGCGCCGCACCCGCCAGGCCCACGGCCGTGAGTGTCCCCGCCGTGGGTTGTCCGCCGGGCACCGCGTCCAGCACCGCGGCGGACAACCAGCAGCCGACCGGGACGTGGACCAGCACGGGATGCAGGGGATGCCCGAGCTGCCTGCCGCGCAGGACGTCGCGTACGCCGCCCAGTGGGAGGGCGCGGATCCGCTGCTGGAGCGCACGGACGGCCCGATCCCCGCCGGAGGTCCGCTCGATGGCGTCGAGGGCCTTGAGCCACGCCCCGGACACCGGGTCGAGGGCATGCCCGGGAGTCTGTGGCACGGTGTTGATCTGCGCGTTCATGCGCGTCGCCGCCCTCCGTCGTCCCCGTGCTCGGTATCCGTTCTCTCCGTCTGCCGCATGCGGTGGGGCGGCTGCCGGAACAGGCGGTCCATCTGGCCGCGCACCGCTTCGAAGTCCTCCCAGCAGTTCCGCGCCGTCTCCTCGGAACGGGCCGTCTGCCTCCGGCCCCGATGTGTCCCCTTCACGGTTCTCTCCTTCGGCCCGTGGTCGTACGGTCGTACGTGCACCCCTCGCTCACGTCCGGCGCCTACCCGGAGAGGTGGTGCGCACACACGAGCCGACCGGCGCCGGTGGAGGTCATTGCGGCGGGAACAGCCGGACTCCCGTGTGGATGGTCTTGCCTCCCGGCCGGTGCCGGATCCGTACGCCGCTGCCGAGCCGATGGACCAGCGCCCAGCCCCATCCACCGCCGCCCTCCAGATCGGGCGCCCTCAGTCGCGGCTCCGCCGGGCTGTAGTCGGTGACGTCGATGGCGATCTCGTCGGGCTCGAGTGCGAGGTCCAGTACGCAGCCGTCGGCCGTGTGGCGGATGGCGTTGGTGACGAGTTCGCTGACGAGCAACAGCGTCGTGTCCCTGACCTCGGGGGCTACGGAGCGGCCGCCGCGCGAGGCGTCGTCGAAAAAGTGCCGGGTCAGGTCGCGGGCGGTAGCGGCCGCGGCCGTGCCGTCAAGATCGCTGTGCTGTCTCAGATGAAGAGTCATCCCCGCTCCCACGGCCGTCGTGTCACCGGCCGGGCGCGCCCGGCCCGTCGTCCCCCGCCGCGGCCCGCTCGACGCGTTCCGGGTCGGACGGTGGCGAGCCGGAGCCGGTACCCGTCCGCGACGGAACTCCGGGCGGGCGCCCGTGCTCGTCGACCATGGCGCCCTCGTCGGGCAGCAGCCCGGGGCGATGACCGCCCTGGGGCCGGCTGTCCCGGGGGTGGTCGGGACGTACCTGCTCCTCGCGTCCGATGCCCGGCCGCTGGCGCTTGGCGGCGTGCCCACCGGTGTCACCCCGTGCGGGGTCAGTCCGGGCCGGGTCGCTCCCTGCGGAGCCGCTCCCTGCCGCGGCCTTTTGTCCGTGCTCGCTCATGGCTGCCTCCTCCGTCGCGCCTGCCCCCTGCTGACCGCCTACCCCGCTCGGCCGCGACCAGACAGCGCGACCGGACCTCCCGTCCCGGCATTCCGCCGCGCGACACGGGTCGGCGGCACCGGGGACGGAGCCGCGGCCGTCGCACACGGCCGGGGCCTTGCGAGTGCGTCGAGCGGCGCGTGCTGGACGGCTTCGACGAGCCGCCTGCTGTGGGCCCAGACCGCGGCCCGCGCACGCACCGGCGAGCAGCCGCTCCGCTGGGCGAGGACGGCGCCGAGCACCAGCCTGCGGGTGCCGCCGACGTCCGCGTAGGCGGCCCACAGGACGTTGCCCCCGGCCGGGGTGCTGGTGCCCGTCTTGAGTCCGACGACGCCGTACCGGCCGAGGAGCCGGTTGGTGGTGCGTGCCTCACCCAGGTCGCCCGGGAGACGGACGGAGGGGGTGGCGACGATGGTTCGGAACACCTCGTCCCGCATGACCGTACGGGCCAGGAGGAGCAGGTCTTCGGCCGTGCTGGTGTTCCCGGTGTCCATGCCGCAGGAGCCGGTGAAGGTCGTACGGGCCATGCCCAGCTCCGCGGCCGCCTCGTTCATCCGGCGTACGAAGGCCGCCTCGGACCCGGCGGTCCAGCGGGCGAGGAGCCTGGCGATGTTGTTGCCCGAGGGGATCAGCAGGTAGGCGAGCAGCTGCCGCAGGGAGAACTCCTGCCCTTCCTCCACGGGCACGACCGATTCGACGGCGGAGCCCGACTCGCGGGCGGCAGCCCGGTCGGCGCGGACCACGGGACCGGAGTCCCCCGGGCCGAGCGGGTGCTCGCGCAGGACCACGTAGGCGGTCATCACCTTGGTGAGGCTCGCGATCGGCACCGGGATCTGCTCGCCGACCGTACCGAGGCTGCCGACCCCCTCCACCAGCACGCTCGCCTGACCCTCGTGGGGCCAGGGCAGCGCTGCCGTAGACACGGCGCGACGGGCGGCGGCGAGGGCCGCGTCACCGGCCCGGCAGGCCGCGAGGCGGCCGCGCCCGGGCAGCTCGGCGGACCGTCGGAGGAACGCGTGGACAGACATGACACTCCCGGGATCGGGTTCGCGGTGGGGGCAAGTGCCCTGCCGCGCCCGGAACGGTCCGGGCCCGGGTCGCCCGGCAGCGGGGGGCACACACCGGAGCATGGCCGCCCCACGCATCGGAACCCCGGCTGCCGTCCATCGGCAGGCGCTCCACCGTGTACCAGTTCCGCAGCAGCCGGAGCCGCAGCGCAGCCGCGTTCCCCGAGGGCGCCCGGGAAGGCCTGGACGTGGAACGTCGTGGGGTCCGCGGAGGGATCGCCGTACGCGTCGGTACGACCACGGCCACGGCCTCCGTCGCCCGTTTCCGGGGAGGGAGGCCGTGGCCGCTGACGTTTGGGCGTCGGTGTAGAGAAGTCGCCCTGCCGAGCTAGTCCTTGAG
>NZ_JBHVYI010000051.1:0-66135 GCF_042880975.1 Streptomyces sp. NPDC058289 | reverse complement strand
CTGTTGCGCAAGGTCATGGCGGCTCCCTGAGGCGGGGGGCAGGGCGGGCCCCGTCGTCGGGGCCCGCGGTGCCCGCCACCGTAAGAGCGGCCGCGCCCGCTGCGGCATGGCGCGGAGCGCCATAGTCCGAACCCCGCTTGCCCCGTCCGCAAGGGTTGCGCGAGGCTCCCACCCGCTGCTAACGACCGGTCTCCACCGCCACCGCCAGCTCCGCGTCCGTCGCCCTGCGGACCTCGTCCAGGGAGACTCCGGGCGCCAGTTCGCGGAGCAGGAACCCCTCCGGGGTGACATCGAGGACCGCGAGGTCGGTGATCACCCGGTGGACGACGCCGCGCCCGGTCAGCGGCAGCGAGCACCGCTCCACGAGCTTCGGCGTGCCGTCCTTGGCGGTGTGCTCCATCAGCACGATCACGCGGCGCGCGCCGTGCACCAGGTCCATCGCGCCGCCCATCCCCTTGACCATCTTCCCCGGGATCATCCAGTTGGCCAGGTCGCCCGAGGCCGACACCTGCATGGCGCCCAGGACGGCCGCGTCCACGTGGCCGCCGCGGATCATGCCGAAGGACAGCGCGGAGTCGAAGAACGAAGCCCCCGGCCGGACCGTGACCGTCTCCTTGCCCGCGTTGATCAGGTCCGGGTCCACCCCGTCGGGGAGCGGGTACGGGCCCACGCCGAAAATGCCGTTCTCCGACTGGAGCACCACCTCGACCCCCGGCGGCACGTGGCCGGGGACGAGGGTGGGCAGCCCGATGCCCAGGTTCACGTACGTACCGTCCGTCAGCTCGCGGGCGGCGCGGGCCGCCATCTGCTCGCGCGTCAGAGCCATGTCACATGCCGCCTTGCTGTTCGGGGACGATGGCCGTCCGGACCGTGCGACGCTCGACGTGCCGCTCCGCCGCCGGATCACCGGGACGCACGAGGACCACCCGCTGGACGAAGACGCCCGGCAGGTGGACGGCGTCCGGATCCAGCTCTCCCGGCTCCACCAGTTCCTCCACCTCGGCGATCGTGATGCGCCCCGCCATCGCGGCGAGGGGATTGAAATTGCGCGCCGAGGAATGGAAGACGAGATTGCCGTGCCGGTCCCCGGCCGCCGCCCGCACCAGGGCGAAGTCGGTGGTGATGCCCTCCTCCAGGAGGTACTCCCGGCCGCCCCAGTTGCGCAGCTCCTTGGGCGGCGAAGCCACGGCCACTCCGCCGTCGGCGCGGTAGCGCCACGGCAGGCCGCCCTCCGCGACCTGCGTACCGGCCCCGGCCGGGGTGTAGAACGCCGGGATGCCCGCGCCACCGGCCCGCAGCCGCTCGGCCAGGGTGCCCTGCGGGACCAGCTCCACCTCCAGTTCGCCGCTCAGGTACTGCCGGGCGAACTCCTTGTTCTCGCCCACGTACGAGCTGGTCATCCGGGCGATCCTGCCCTCGCGCAGCAACAGTCCCAGACCCCGGTCGTCCACCCCGCAGTTGTTCGACACCACCTCCAGGCCGTGCACCTCCGCGCGTTCCAGCAGCGCGCCGATCAGCACGCCCGGCACCCCGCACAAGCCGAAGCCGCCCACCGCGAGCGAGGCTCCGGCGGGGATGTCCGCCACCGCCCCGGCCGCGCTCGCGGCCACCTTGTCCAGCCCCATCGCACACCCTCCATCGCCCGGCCCCGGGCCGCCGGCCACCCGAACGGGCCGACGCGCGGCCGGGACCGCCCGACCGACCCTAGGAACCGCCGGCCCGCCCTGGCCATGGCGGCCGGGCCCACAGCGGGCCGTCCCGTTGTGGGCCCCGGCGCCAGGGGAACCGGCGGAGTCGGGCGCGCGTCACAGCGGTGCCGATCCGGCACCGGAGAAGAGGGAACCGATGGAGCGTCGAACCACCGAGAGATACCTGCGGGTTGTGCCTGCACGCACAACGAGTAGGGCCGCCCGCCTGAACGCGGCCGCGGCCCTCGCCGTGAGCGCGGGCGCCGCCGTGCTGCTCACCGGCTGCGGAAAGGCCGTCGTGGCCGAGCCGGTCGACCCCGGCGGGGCGCCCGCCCGGCCTGCGGCGGCCGTATCGTGCCCGGTGACCGACCCCACCGCATCGCAGTCGCCGCCGGTGCTGATCGACGACACCCCGGCCAACACCCCCGAGGGCGAACGGCTCTCGCAGGCCATCGGAGCACAGGGCTACGGCGCCTTCGCCGACGTCTACTCCACCCAGATCGTCGACCACCCGGCCGGCCGGGTCGCCCTCTGCGTCACCGACCTGGCCCGCGGCCGGCTGCTCGTGGCGGCGGCGCACGCCGCGGATCCGGAAGCGGACCCGGCCCGGGTGGACCTGTACCTGAGCAAGTACACGCACCGGACCCTCCGGGCCGCCGGAAACAAGCTCATCGATCTGGAGGCCGGCTTCCCGATCTACAGCGTCGGCAGCAGCCACGGTGCGGCGGTGGAGGTCACCTCCACGGAGGAGGGCGCGGCGTCGGCGGAGTTCAAGGCGCGGCTGGAGAAGGCCACCGGGGGCATCCCCGTCACCGTCACGAAGGGCGCGCAGCCCACGACCCTGGAGGGCCCGATGACGGCGGCTCCCTGACCGGGGGCCCCTGCCCGGTCAGGCGCTCCGGCCCGCGCGATGGAGCAGCTCCTCCATCGCCGCCCGCCAATGGACTCGGCCGAGGCTGCGGTGGCCAACCCTTCGCTCCCGCGGGGTGTCCGGACGGTCGCAGGGTCAAGGCTACTGACGGCCGGTGCAACGGGTCACGTCGGAGGGGTCCAGCAGCCCGGCGGGCAGGGCCGGATCGGCGGCGAGGGCGGACAGGAGCCGGATCACGGCAGCGCCACCTCGGGCCCCCCGGGTGCCACCCCGGTCAGGGCCTCGGTCAGGGCCGCCGCGTAGGGATGCGGACGGCGTCGGCGCGGCGTGAGCACGCCGATGTGCCGTGCGGGGCAGGGCGGTTCGATCGGTACGACGGCCACGCCGCGGCCTGCCCGATCGCGACCCCCGCCCCCGTGGCCGGCCCCGCCCCCGCGCCCAGCCCGGTCCCCGCCCACATCCCCGCGCCCGTCCCGGTCCCTGCGCCAGTTCCCGGTCCCGTCCGCGTCCCCCGGGGGAAGTGCGACCCCGGGGATCAGTGCGACGCCGACTCCCGCCTCGACGAGGGAGCGCGCGAAGAAGTAGTCCGTGGTGGAAGCCGCCACCCGGAGGTCGAAACCGGCCCGCTCCGCGTACCTGCGCAGGTACGCCTCCGTCTTGAGGCAGCCCAGCACCCAGCGGTCGGAGGCGAGTTCGGCCGGGGCGACCGACCCGCGCCCCGCGAACCGGTGACCCGGCGGCAGGACCAGCGCCAGCGGATCCTCCATCAGCGGCAGCCAGTCGAGCGCGGCCCCCGGCCGGAGCGGCAGCGGCCCGTCGAAGTGGTACGTCAGCGCCAGATCGGCGGCGCCCGAAGCCACCATGGGCACCGCCTCCTCCGGCTCGGCCTCCAGCACCGTCAGCTCCACCTCCGGATGCACGGCCACGAACCCGGCGAGCGCGCCCGGCAGCAGCCTGCGGCCACCGCTCACGAAGGTGGCGACCGTCAACCGAGGCCGCTCGGCGGTGACCCGGTCGATCTCGTGGCGCACCCGCTCGAGCTCGGCCGATACCGCCTCCGCCGCCTCCACCAGCAGCCGGCCCGGCTCGGTGAGCGTGATCCCGCGCGTACTGCGCACGGCGACGGGGTGACCGAGGCCGCGCTCCAGGGCCGCGATGTGCTGGGACACGGCCGAGGGCGTCAAGAGCAGCGCTCCGGCGGCCTTGTTGAAGCTGCCGTGCTCGGCCACGGCGCGCAGGATGCGCAGCCGCTGCACATCGATCATCAGTTTCCCTTACGACGCGTACAGCATTCCGGTAGTTCCACTGGGGACCGTATCGCGGCAGAGTCCCGGGCATGAAGAAGATTCTCGTCATCGGCGGAAGCCGCTATTTCGGAAAGCACCTGGTCACCCTGGAGCGGGACGCCGGGAACGAGGTGACCGTCCTCAACCGGGGCTCCGCCGCCCCGCCCCGCGGTGTCGGCCACCTGATCGCCGACCGGGATGACGAAGCGGGGCTCCGGACGGCGCTGGGGGAGCGCACCTTCGACGTGGTCTTCGACCAGGTCTGCTACACGCCCCGACAGGCGCAGACCGCCCGCCGCGTCTTCGCCGGCCGCACCGGGCGGTACGTGATGACCTCGACGATGGAGGTCCACGACCCCGCGCCGCCCACCCCCGAGGCGCGCGCCTACGCCGAGGGCAAGAGGCGGGCCGAGGCCGTCCTGGGGGCGGAGTCCGCCTTCGGTCACGTGGCGGTGCGCACCGCGCACGTACTCGGCGGCGGCCGGGCGGAGTTCACCGGCCGCCTCGCGCACTACGTGGAGCGGATCGGCGCCGGGATCCCGGTGGCGGTGCACGAAGCCCCGTACCCCACCTCCTTCATCCACCACCACGAGATCGCCCGGTTCCTCCACTGGGCCGGGCAGCGGGACTTCACGGGGCCGGTGAACGCCGCCTCGCACGGGGAACTGGACGTGCTCGGGCTCTCCGGAGCCGTCGCCGAGCGGGTCGGGCGGGCGCCGCTCCTGCGGACGGTCGCAGCCGGGTCGGAGGCCTCGCCGTTCTCCTTCGACCGTGCCTACGCGATGGACAACGGCCGGGCCGCGGCGCTCGGCTTCCGCTTCGGGCGGCTCGCGGACTGGCTCCCGGAGGCCATCGGGGAGAGCGCCGCCGAGCTCCGGGCGTAGCGACCCGGGTCGGCCTAGGCCTGGTCCCCGGCCCGGCGCTCCAACGGAGTTGCTACTGCCGAGTTGTTCACACTGAAGGTGACGCTGCCCGCCCGGTAGCGGTCGTCGGACCACTCGATGGGGCGGCCCGTGCGGGTCGCAGAGACGTGCCGCTGGCGCAAAAGCGGGCTACCGCGGCGGATTCCCAGCAGCCGGGCGTCCTCGCTCCCGGCGGGCAGGGCGTCGATGAGCTGCTCGCGCAGGCCGTCGTCACCTCCCCTTCCCGGGCCCGGCGCGGAGCGACGCTGACCGCCTCGGGAGTTCTCGCAAACTTCGGCGGCGTCCCGCTCGCCTTCGCCTTCGCCGCCACCGTCGGCATCTCCGGGGTCGTCACCCAGCTCGCCGACCTGACCGGCCTCGGCTGGAACCTCTACTCCTTCACCGGCCTCACCGTGGTCTACCTCTACTTCCTGACCCCGCTCATGGTGCTGGTGACCGTCCCCGCGCTGGGCGGACTGCGCCCGCAGTGGCGCGAGGCCGCCCAGAACAACGGGGCGAGCGGATGGCAGTTCTGGCGCCACGTCGGCCTGCCCGTCCTCGCACCCTCCCTGCTCGGCGGGTTCGTGCTGCTCTTCGGCACGGCCTTCGCCGCGCACGCCACGGCCGCCGCCCTCATCGGCGGCTCCGTCCCGCTGGTCACGCTCAAGATCGCGGACGTCCTGTCCGGGAACGTGCTGACCGGCCAGGAGAACGTGGCCCTGGCCCTCGGCCTCGACATGATCGTGATCGCCGGTCTGGTCATGGCGGTCTACCTGCCCCTCCAGCGACGGAGCGTCCGATGGCTGCGATGACCCCGACGCCCGCCCCGAACGACGAGGCCGCCCCGGCGACTTCGAGCGCACCGGCCGCCGCGCACACACCGGCCGCTGCGGATCCCCGGGCCCGTGCGCCGCGCCGGTTCCGCTCCCGACCCCGGCCCCGGGTGTGGCGCGGAGCGGTGCTCGCGCTCGCCGGCGCGTACTTCCTCCTTCCGCTCCTCGCCTCCTTCGTGTTCACCGTGCACGTCCCCGGCCAGGGCATCAGCTTCGAGGCGTACACCCAGCTGCTCGGCGCCGAAGGGCTCACCCGCAGCCTGCTGCTCTCGCTGGGCCTCGCCGCCGCGACCATCACCGCCTCGCTGCTCCTCGCCGTACCCGCGCTGGTCGCCGTACGGATCGGCTCGCCGCGGTTGCGCCCGGTCGTGGAGGTGATGTGCATGATGCCGCTGGTGGTGCCGCCGATCGCGCTGGTCACCGGTATCTCCACGGTGCTGCGCTGGGGTCCCGAACACCTCTCCAGAACCCCGCTCTACCAGACCTTCCTCGCCGTCCAGAACCCGGACTTCCCCCTCGTCCTGGTCCTCCCGTACACGGTGCTCGCACCGCCCCTGCCCTTCGTCTACCGCTCCCTCGACGCGGGTCCGCGTGCCGTCGACGTCCCGACCCTGGTCGAATCCGCCCGCAGCTGTGGCGCGAGCCGGCCGTACGTGGTCCTGCGCGTGATCCTGCCGAACCTGCAGGCCGCCCTCGCCGGAGCCGGCTTCCTCACCCTGGCCCTGGTCCTCGGCGAGTTCACCCTCGCCTCGCTGCTCGGCTTCCAGCCCTTCGCGGTGTGGAACGTGTCGATCTCCGGAGCGCACGCCCGCATGTCGGTGGCCGTCTCCGTCCTCAGCCTCCTCATCACCTGGTTGTTGCTGCTCCTCCTCTCCCGGGCGGGCACCGCCCCCGCTACCGTGTCTCCCGGGACCTCGCGTCACTCCCGTACCTCCCGCACCTCCGGCAAGGAGTCCTGACCTGCATGTCCCTCACCCTTCCCGAGGCCAGGAAGTCCGCGGAAAGCGAAGCGGCCCCCGGCGGAGCGCGCGTCGAATTCCGTGGCCTGCGCCGGGCATTCGGCCCCACCGTCGCCCTCGACGGACTCGACCTCACCATCGAGCCCGGTGAACTCATCGCCCTGCTCGGCCCGTCGGGCTGCGGAAAGACCACCGCGCTGCGCGTCGGCGCCGGCTTCGAACAGCCCGACTCCGGCGAAGTCCTCCTCGACGGACGGGACATCACGCGCATCCCGGCCAACCGCCGCGACGCCGGAATGGTGTTCCAGTCGTACAGCCTCTTCCCGAACCTCGGCGCCCGCGACAACGTGGCCTTCGGCCTGCGCGTCCGCAAGGTCGGCGCGGCCGCCCGCCGCGAGCGCGCCGCCGAACTCCTCGACCTGGTCGGCCTGCCCGACCACGGCGACCGGTACCCGCACCAGATGTCTGGCGGACAGCAGCAGCGCGTCGCGCTCGCGCTCGCCCGCGCCCTCGCCCTGCGCCCCCGCGTCCTGCTCCTGGACGAGCCGCTCTCCGCGCTCGACGCGAAGGTGCGGGCCGGACTGCGCGAGGAGATCCGCCGGCTCCAGCTCTCCCTGGGCATCACCACCGTGTTCGTCACGCACGACCAGGAGGAGGCGCTGTCCATGGCCGACCGGGTCGCCGTGCTCAACGCGGGCCGCCTGGAGCAGTGCGTCGCTCCGGCCGAGCTGTACGAGCGGCCCGCGACCCCGTTCGTCGCCGAGTTCGTCGGCACCATGAACCGGCTCCCCGGACGGCTGTCCGGCTCCGGGACGGTGGAAGTGGCCGGCTCCCGGCTGCCGGTGGACGGTCCGGTGCCTTCGATCCCGGACGTCGAGGTCCTCGTACGCCCCGAGAACATCACGGTGACGGCAGCCGCAGAAGGCGCCGGGGGGCACGGCCACCGTCGTATCGGCCTCGTTCTTCGGGTCGGTGACCCGGCTCCACCTGGATCTGCCCGACGGCACCCGGATCGAGGCCGACCTGCCCTCGCGCGACGCCGGAGCCCTCGTACCGGGCGCGCGGGCCGCCGTGGGACTGGCCGAACGGCCTGTCCTCGTCGTCGTCGCCGCGACCACCTCAGCCTCAACATCAACCTCAACCTCGGGGGATGCCCTATGACCGGACTCGCCGCCGTCCTCTTCGACATGGACGGCACCCTCGTCGACACCGAGGTCCTGTGGTGGCAGACCACCGTGGAGATCGCCGCTGACCTGGGGTACGCACTGACCGACGCCGACGCGCCCGAGGTGGTCGGCCGGGCGGTGGAGGACACCGCCGCTCACCTCGTACGGGCCGCCCGTGCGGGGGACGCGCAGGAAGTGGCGCGGGCCCTGACCGACAGCTTCTTCGGCCGGGTCGAGCAGGGCGTGCCGCTGCGTCCGGGCGCGCAGCGGCTGCTGGCCGCCCTGGAAGCGGAAGGCCTGCCGTTCGCCCTGGTCAGCGCCTCGCCGCGGGTGGTCGTGGACTCCGTGGTGGGCGGCTCGCTGGCCCATGTCCCCTTCGCCTTCACGCTGTCCGCCGACGACACGTCCCTGACGAAGCCGCACCCGGACCCCTACGAGGCCGCCGCCGCGCGCCTCGGCGCGGAGCCCCGGCAGTGCGTGGCGGTCGAGGACTCCCCGGACGGCGCGGCCTCGGCCGAGGCGGCCGGCTGCGCCGTGCTGGTGGTCCCGTCCCTGCTGGAGGTCCCCGCGTCGCCGGTACGCACCTTCGCGCCCTCCCTCTCGGAGGTCACCCCGGCCACCCTGCGGGCCTGCCTGGTCGCACCGCTGGGCGTCTGACGGGCCTGGACCGTCTCTTTCGGGCCTGACCGGCGCAAGATCCGACGGAGACGGCCTAGACCGCCAGGTCGAGCAGGCTCAGGATGCCCTCCGCGTAGGCGGCCGATTCGGATCCCGGGCGCCGGGCCGCCGTATCGCGCAACCCGGGCGCGCAGGCGCGGATGTGCGCGGCGCACTGGCCGTACAGGCCGGCCTCGTGCGAGGAGCCGTCGTCCTCGGTGCCGAGGAGGCGCAGCAGGGCCCACAGCAGGCCCTCGCGCGTCGACTGCCGGGGCGGGCCGGCGGACCAGACGGCCATCAGGACCCCGCACACCGCCGGGGCGGGCGGCCGCAGCACGCCGTTGTGGAAGGCGTGGCCCTCCAGGGCGCGGAACGCGGCCGGGTGTCCCTCGGCCGCGTCCCACAAGGTGTCCACGAGGTGACCCGCCGGGCGGCCGCAGCCGCATTCGATGGAGTTCCAGTCGTGCCGGGCGATCTCCCGGGCCACTGCGTCGGGCACCAGCGGGCTGGTGCGGGGCTGCTTATCCGTCGTTCTCACGGGAGAAGTATGGGATCAGGCCGGTGGCCAGTCCAGAGCGGCCCTCCCGAAGGGGACCCGGGGATCAGCCGCCGTGCCCCTGGCAGCCGCAGCCCTTCGCCGCGGCCCGCGGCAGCCCCTCGGTGAACTCGCTCTGCGAGAACACCGCCAGGACCGTCGCCGGCTCCGTGCCGTGGTTGACCAGGGTGATCTCCTTGCCGGCCGGCAGCATCGCGAAGGTGCCCGCGGTCACCGTCTTGGCGCCGCACCCGCACGAGGCCTCCACCGTTCCGGCGACGCCCGTGAGCAACAGTTCGGACGCCCCGTGCGCGTGGGCCGGGATCGTCCCGCCGGCCGGCACCTGGATCCGGACGGCGGCGAGCTCGCGGAACGGACCGCCCGCGGGGTCGAGGCGCAGCGCCGGGCCGCCGGTGGTGGTGTCGGGAGTGGTGTCGATGGTCATGCCGAACATGGGTGGTTCCTCTGCACGTTGGTGCGCGGCTCCGCCGTGCGGGCCGGGCCACGGCCACCGGTCCTTCCGGTCACGGTTCGAATTTAGACGACGGGCATCATCTCAATACCGGGTGAAACGTCCCGACCTCCCGGGCCTTTCGCCCCTCCCGGGCCATGGCAGCCTGACCCCGTGAACGAGGCACCGCGCGACCCGAAACCCAGGACACCGCTCTACCTGAAGGTCGCCGGTGACCTGCGCGCCGCCATCACCGCGGGCGAGTACGGATCCGGCGCGCGCCTGCCCGCCGAGGACGAACTCGCCCGCCGCTACGGAGTCTCCAGGGGTACGGTGCGCCAGGCCCTGGCCGCCCTGCGGACCGACGGGCTGATCACCTCGCGGCGCGGCACCCGACGGGTCGTCCCCGGCGGCGCGGGGGAGGCCGTACTCCGAGCAACTCGCCCGGCACGGAGTCCTCTTCGCCGACGCCCACCACACCATCGACATCGCGGCCGCGGACGCCGACGACGCACGGCTGCTGGGCTGTCCGCAGGGCGAGGCCCTGCTGCGCGAACGGCGCCGCTCCACCGACCCGGCGGGGATCCCGGTGGAGTGGTCGCAGGACCGCTACCTGCCGGGGACGGTGGCGTTCACCGTGCACACCACCGCAGCAGGCGCGCTGGGCCGACTGCTCACCCCCTGATCAGGCGTTCTCGATCAGCAGGGCCTCCAGCAGCGGCCGGAAGTGGTCGAAACCGGGGGTGGCGAGCTCGGGGTCCTTGGCCTGCTCGTCCCGGCGCCGCACGGCCACCGCGTCGGCCGCTCCCGGGAGCGCCTCGAACGCGCGCGCCTGCTCGGCGGTCATCGGGCAGCCCTGGACGCGCAGGGTGTGTACGGAGGCCTCGGAGAGCAGGTCGAAGTAGCCCGGCTCGGCCGTGCACAGGTGGCGCTTGGCGGCCACGTGCAGCCGGACCGGCTCGGTCACCTCCGGCCCGAACCACCGGGCCGGCCGGTCGGTCCCGGTGTGGCTGTGCCGGCGTAGGTCCCCTGGAGGTGGCGTCCCCCCGATTCGGCGAAGGCGGTACGGGTGTGCAGCAGGCGGGTGTTGTCGAAGACCACGCAGCCCCCGGGCGCGAGCCGGAAGTCGAGCCGGAGCTCGGGCCGTTCCAGCAGCTCGCCGAAGAGGCGGTAGGCCGCGTAGAACTCCTCCAGTACGGCGGCGGGCTGGTGCAGCGTGGAGATGGAGCCGTTGTTGAAGCGGACCTCGCGGATCCGCCCGAGCGGGTCCACATCGATCAGCGGCCGGTGGGCCCGCAGTTCGCAGTGCGCGGCGGCGAAGGCGAACTCCACCAGTACGCGGGTGGGTCAGTACCTCGAAGGCCTCCGGTTCCCGCTTGCGCAGCAGCGCGGCGGGCCGGACCACGCTGTCGAGGACCTGCTCGCGGACCTCGCGGGAGCTGATGTACGCGTCCCAGCCGGCCTGCGGGATCCGCCCGTCCAGGTCCCCCGCCGCCCACAGCTCCTTGTCCGCCTCGGTCCGCCCGTCCCCGGCCGCACCGTAGGCCGGGCCAGTCCGGGCCGTGGGCGTCGAGCCACCGGGCCGGGTACAGGGAGCGGTGGCCGTCCGGCTGCCACACCACCCCCCCAGCCCGGCCCGCCGTCGGCGGCCGCCGCTTGGCGCACCGAGCCGACGGCCAGGCCGACGGGCAGCTCGGTGATCTGGAACAGCTTCTGGCCGGTGCGCGGGTCGCGGCACTCGGCGCAGGGGCAGTTGTCGCGCAGCCAGGGCGCGGCGGGCGGGTGATCGCCGGTACGGACATCGTGGCTCCTGCCATGCTGGGAGAAGTTGTATACACAACTCTGGGGTGCCCGCAGCGTGGCAGGAGCAGGTGACCGGCAGGCGGTGCCCAGGTGACCGGAACCGGATCGCGGCGCCGGCCGTCTGAGACCCGGGCCCGACGGGCCCGCAGGGCAAGGGGTCCGCGTGTGAACGGGCCCGCGGCCGGCTGAGCGAAGGGTGTGGGGGAGACGATGGGCACGGCAGGGGTGGGGACCGTAGGGGTGCGGACGGCAAGGGTGCGGACGGCAGGGGTGGCGGCCGCGCGGGTCCGGACCGCAGCGGCGCGGACGGCCGTGTGGATCAGGCGCAGGATCGGGTTCCTGCTGGTGGCGCTGCTCGTGACCCAGTTGGGGTCCCTCGTCAGCCCGGCCTACGCCTGCGGTTGCGGAGCCATGGTCCCCGACGGCACCTCGCGGATCGGAGTCTCCCGTGAGGCCTCGGTGGTCCGCTGGGACGGCAGGACCGAGCAGGTGGCCATGCGGTTCACCGTCGGCGGCGATGCCAAGCGGGCCGCCTGGGTCATGCCGGTGCCGGGACGGGCCACGGTCCGCCTCGGCGACCCCGGGCTCTTCTCGCGCCTGGTCGACCTGACCGGACCCGAGTACCGCACCCGCAGCTACTTCTGGCCCCGGCGCGGGGACTGGCCCCTCGACTCCGGCCGGGGGGACGCCGCCGGAGCGGCCCCGCCCGGCAGCGCAGAGGCGCAGGTCGGCGTCATCGGCCGGGAGCGGCTCGGCGACTTCGACGTCGCCCGTCTGACCGCGACCGACCCCGAGGCGCTGGGCGACTGGCTCGAGGCCAACGGGTTCGTCCTCCCCGACCGCCTTTCCGTCGAGCTGGAGCCGTACGTGGAGCAGCGCTGGGAGTACGTCGCCGTACGCCTCGCCCCCCGGGAGCCGGGAGCCACCCTGCGCGGCACCCTGGACCCGCTCCTGATCCGCTTCGAGAGCGACCGGCTCGTCTACCCGATGCGGCTGTCGCGGCTGGCCGCCACCGCCCAGTCGCTGGGCCTGTACGTCCTGGCCGAGCACCGCATGGAACCCGTCTCCGCGATCGGGGGCAACGCGCCCGAGGTGACCTTCGCCGGGCGGATCACCCCGACGGGACCGGTCGCCGAATTCGCGGGCGCCGAGCCGGTGTTCCTGACGGCGATCGACCAGAGCTTCCCGGTCCCGTCCCGGATCGACGGCGACCACGAACTGCGCGCCGCCGCCGGGGACGCCCCGTACCGCCGGGTCGAGTACACCGACGAACTGCTCACGGCCGGCGGCGTCCCGGTCTGGATCCTCACGATCGGGGGCGTGCTCCTGGCGGCGGCCCTGGCGGCCGTCCTGACCGCGCTGCGGCTGCGCCGCGGCCGGACGACCGCAGGGCCGGGCCGCCCGCACGTGTAACCGGCGCGGCCCCTGCCGTCAGCGGGCGGGGATTGCGCTTACGCAGACCGCCGCCGCGTGCACGCACGCCCCGTGACCTGTCCGGCCTCCCGGGCCAGTGCCGGGGCGCAGAGCCACCAGGCGACCAGTCCGGCCCCCACGCCTGCCAGGGCCCCGGCGGCGGTGTCGCTGAGCCAGTGCGCGTGCAGCCAGGTGCGGCTCCACATCATCGCCACCGTGAACACCGCGCCGCCGATCCACCACGCCCGGCGCCGAGCGGCCGGGACGAGGATCGCGCCGACGATGACGACCAGGAGCGCCGCGCCGGCCGCGTGCCCGGAGGGGAAGGAGCCGTGGTCGACCCGGACCAGCGGGTTCTCCGGGCGCGGCCGGTCCACCAGGTGCTTGAGGCCCTGCACGACGAGCATGTTTCCGGCCATGTAGACGGCGAAGAGGAATCCCGCCGACACCCAGCGCCGCCGCACGAGAAGGAAGACCAGCAGGCCGAGCGGGACGACGGAGCCAGCCGGCCCCCCGAACCAGTTGAGCAGCGTGGCGAGCACGGAGGGGAGCCCCTCGTGCGGTCCGCCCATCCAGGTCAGCCAGCGGTCGTCGAGGGCCTGGAAGGGCGGCCGCGTGACGTCCCTCCGTACGACGAGCCCGAGCGCGGCGGCGGATCCGAGCAGGGCGATTCCGAGGCCGAGGGTGCCGGTGCGGCGGCTGCCCCGGTCCGTCGCGGACGCGGGTGCGACGGCTTCGAGGGGTGGGTCGACGGGGATCGTGGACATGGCTGTGCTGCCTCTCGCGGCGGGTGGAGAAAGAGGGGAGACGAGGAGGGTGTGTGGGGGGAGGGGCTGCGGGGGTGTAAGGGGGTGCAGGGGGTGTGGCGGGTTCAGAGTGGCCACATCTCGTGCTTACACGTGTAATCAAGGAATGTAGCCATGCCCTCCCCGCACCACAAGCCCCTCGCGACCAGCAGCCCGGCAGCATGGCAAGCCGGCAGCTCCACAGGCCGGCAGCCGTGCCGCCCGTCAGATCCGCGCGTCGGCCCCCGGCCGGATGATCGTGATGCCGGGCCCCGGCGCGGTACCCATCGCCGCCAGCGCGGCCGGCGCCCCGTCCAGCGGGATCGTGGAGGTGACCAGCAGGTCGGGCCGTAGCGCTCCGGAGCGGACCAGTTCCATCATCGGCGGGTACGCGTGCGCCGCCATGCCGTGGCTGCCGAGGATCTCCAGCTCCCAGCCGATGACCCGCTCCATCGGCAGCGCCGCGGCACCCCGCGCCGCGGGAAGCAGCCCGACCTGCACGTGCCGTCCGCGCCGGCGCAGCCCTCTCACCGACGCCGCGGCCGTGGCGGGGGAACCCAACGCGTCGAGGGACAGGTGCGCACCGCCGCGCGTCACTTCCCGTACGGCGTCGGCCGCGTCGACCCGACCCGGATCCACACAGTGCGCGGCCCCGAAGGACCGCGCCAGTTCCAGGGCGGCCGGCGCGGTGTCCACGGCGACCACCCGGGCTCCCGCCGCCACCGCGATCATCACCGCCGACAGCCCCACGCCGCCACAGCCGTGTACGGCGACCCACTCGCCCGGCGCCACCCGCCCCTGCGCGACGACGGCCCGGAAAGCCGTCGCGAACCGGCAGCCCAGCCCGGCCGCGGTGTCGTACGAGAGCTCCTCTGGCACCGCCACCAAGTTGACGTCGGCATGCTCCAGGGCCACGTACTCGGCGAAGGACCCCCAGTGCGTGAACCCCGGCTGCGTCTGCCGGGCGCACACCTGGTGCTGCCCTGCGGCGCACTCGGCGCAGCTTCCGCACGCACAGACGAACGGCACCGTCACCCGGTCCCCGGTGCGCCAGTTGACGACTCCCGGTCCCACCGCCTCGACCACACCGGCCAGTTCGTGGCCGGGCACGTGCGGGAGCGTGATGTCCGGGTCGTGCCCCATCCACCCGTGCCAGTCGCTGCGGCACAGCCCCGTCGCCTCGACCCGTACGACCACCCCACCGCCGGACGGCACCGGATCGGCCACGTCCCGCACCTCGCCGGGCTCCCCGTACCGCTCGAACACCACCGCGCGCACGCCGACCGCCTCCACTCGACTGATCCGTCCGACCGGGACTCCCTTGTCGGCCCCGGGCCCGGATGCGAAGCTGCCGGGACGACCACCACACACCACCAGGGGGACCCCGTGACCCGCAAGACGACCCGCAAGACGACCCGTAAGCGCGCCACGGCCGCCGCCGTATCCGTCCTGCTCGCCCTCACCGTCACCGCCCTCGGCGCGAGCGCGTCGGCGTACGCGGCCGCGGGCGACAAGAAGGTCGAGGTCATCAAGTAGCCGGTCCGGTTCCTGGGCCGGGTCCTGGGCCGGCTCCCGGTCTGGATCCGGTCCTGCTCCGGTCCGGCGCGCGGGTCGTCTCCGTACACTGGCGGGCATGGTAAGCCGCATCAGTGAGCTGGTCATCGACTGCGCCGACCCCGAGCGCCTCGCCGCGTTCTGGAGCGAGGCCCTGGGCTACGTGGAGCTCTCCCGGGAGGACGACGGGAGCATCGAGATCGGGCCGGCCGCCGCCGGCTTCGGAGGTCCGCAGCCGACCCTCGTCCTCAGTCCGAGCAGCGACCCGCGACGGGGGAAGCTCCGCCTGCACATCGACGTCAACCCCGTCGACCGCGACCAGGACGCCGAGCTGGAGCGCCTGCTCGCCCTCGGCGCCCGCCCGGTCGACGTCGGCCAGACCGGCGCCGAGAGCTGGCACACGCTGGCCGACCCGGAAGGCAACGAGTTCTGCCTCCTGCGCACCCGCCTGCAGCCCCTCTGACCCACGCACATTGGTCCGCGGATCCGAGCCGTTTCCGGCCCGGTGGGGTCTGCGTGGGGTCTGCCCGCCTCAGGACGGCTTGACGGAGGACCAGGCGGTGACGGTCACCTTGTCGTCGCAGAAGGCGAACACGCCGTCGTCCATGGCGATCTGGTGCATCCCGGCGCCGAGCACGCCGATGACGACCGTCGGGTAGGAGCCCGGGGTCGCGCCGGACGCGCAGTAGCCGTCCGCCTCGCCCTGGACTTGGACGAACGTGAGCTTCGTCCAGGCGCGGGCGCCCGGGGCCAGCACCACGTTGGTCGCGTCGGGTCCGGTGCGGGTGGTGGCCAGCGGCTTGTTCTTCTCCGGCGAGCCGTTGCCCGCCGCCGCGACCGTCGGGTAGCCGTACACCTTGCAGGAGGACGTTGAGGTGTTGGTGACGGAGACGACGGCGGCCCCGGTTCCCGTGCCCGGCGGGCGGACGTCGGCCTGGTGCCCCTCGGAGACCTTGATGTCGTCGACCGTGCAGGGCTTCTTCGTCGCGCCACCGGTACCACCGGAGGAGGCGCCGCCCGAGGAGGAGCTCGAGGGCGACGCGCCGCCCGTGGAGCCTCCGCTCGCGCCGCTGCTGGTCGTTCCGCCCTTGTCGCCGCCGGTGGCCGTGGGCTCGGCCGGCCGCGAGGCCGCGGTCGGCGCGGCCGGGCCGTCGGCCCCGCCGCCGTCACCGGTCGGCGTACAGCCCGTCATCAGAGCCGCGGCCGCCAGAACCGTCGCCAGAGCCGCCACGGTCCGGCCGGTGCCTGCTGTGTACTGCATTGGGTGCTCCCGAGGTTCACGACCGGTCCCGCACCGGCACTCGCGTGCAGGTACACGACTCCCTGCCACGAGCAGGTTCCCGCCGCACGCCGCTGTGGCGGTTCCGTGACGCGCCCATGACGTACGGCCGCCACCCCGGCGCCGTACACGGGACGGCCTAGGTGTATTGACCCGCAGGGTTGTTCACACGGCTGATGGGCGGGTTTCCGCCGAGTGCGGTGTGGCAGCGGTGGTGGTTGTAGGTGTGGAGGAAGTCTGTCAGGGCTGCTGTCCGCTCGTTGTTCGAGGTGTAGGGCCGCAGGTAGGCCCATTCCTCGAGGAGGGTGCGGTTGAAGCGTTCGACCTTGCCGTTGGTCTGTGGCCGGTAGGCGCGGGTGAGTTTGCCGCTCGCGCCGAGGTCGGCCAGGACGGCTTTCCAGGCCAGGCCCTTGCGGTAGGCCCAGGCGTTGTCCGTGAGGACCCGTTCGATGCGGGTGATGCCCTGGTGGTGGAAGAACGCGGCCGCGCGGGTCAGGAAGCCGGCGCAGGTCGCGACCTTCTCGTCCGGGTGGATCTCGCTGTAGGCCAGGCGAGAGTGGTCGTCGACCGCGGAATGGACGTAGTCGAAGCCCATGGAGTTGCGGGTGGCCCGGCCGGCCTGGCGGCCTATGGCCTTGTGGCCGCCGCCGGCGGGGATCCGGCCGAGTTTCTTGACGTCGATGTGGACGAGTTCGCCGGGGCGGTCGCGTTCGTAGCGGCGGATCAGGGTGCCGGTCGGGCGGTCGAACCAGGCCAGCCGGTTCAGACCGTGCCGGGTCAGGATCCGGTGGACGGTTGATGCGGGCAGGCCCAGGACCGGGCCGATCCGGGCAGGGCCCAGCTTGCGGGACCGGCGCAGGTCGCAGACCCTCGCCTCGACGTCGGCCGGGGTCCGGTGCGGTGTCGTACGCGGCCGGCTGGACCGGTCGTGCAGCCCGGCCGGGCCCTCGGCCCGCCACCGGCGGATCCACTTGTGGGCGGTGGCCCGCGATATCCCCATCTCGGCCGCCACGTGAGCGACCGGACGGCCCGAACAGACTCGTTCGACCAGCAGTCGCCTACCGAAGACGGTCAGCCGGGCATTACGGTGGGACACGAAGACCTCCGTCGTGCAATGGGTTCCTAGACAGCTCCCACCACACCGGAGGTCTTCGCCATGTTCAAGACCTGCCGAGTGTCAACAACGCTCGTGATCAATACACCTAGGGCCTGTCGTCAAACTCCCATTTGCCTCGGGCGACGACGGGAGTTTGACGACAGGCCCTAGGGGACAACTCAGGGGTCGGTACCCGATGCGACTCGGGGTGTCGCGCCCGTAGCGTCCTGTGTATGACCACATCCCGAACTGCTTTCTTCGCAGCCCCTGTTCTGACCGGCGCCTACGGCGTCATCCGGATCCTCGACGGTCTCGACGGCAGCCGCGGTCCGGGCTTCGCATGGAGCCTCGGCCACCTGTGTTTCCTCGGTGCGCTGGTGCTCTTCGTCCAAGGATTCGCCGCGATGCGGGTGATGGCCGGCGGCGGCAAGCTGTCCGCCGTGGGCCTGTGGACCGGCGTGGCGGGAGCGGTGTCGCTGGTGGTGCAGTTCGCGATCGACCTCGTCGTCGGCTTCATGTCCGTGGACCGGGGTGCCATGGAAGAGATGTTCGTCAGGGTTCAGGACATACCGGGCATGCTCCCGGTGGTCTACGAGTTCGGTCCGCTGCTGTTCTTCGTGGGCCAACTGATCCTGGTCTCCCAGCTCGCGGCACGCCGCGTCCTGAAGCCGTGGGCGCCCGTTCTGGTCCTCGTCAACGCCGTGGTGCCCCTGGTCGGCAAGGACCTCATACCCCTCGGAGCCGTGCTCCTCCTGGCCGCCTACGCCCCGCTCTACCGCACCCGCGAGACCGTCGCGGCCGACCCGAAGGTGCCGGTCGCCTGACCTGGCGCGGAGGTGAGGGCCGGCCGGGCGGGGGCGCCGAAGGTGCGGCCTAGGCCCGGCGCAGGGCCAGTGCCGCCAGGGCTTCCGGGGCGCCCGGCTGGTCGCGGATGCCGGGGAAGGCGTTGACGTCCACGATCAGGGGGGAGCCGTCGGCCGTGGCGATGATGTCCACGCCGTAGACGTCCAGGGAGTAGAGCTCGCCGATGCTACGGGTCAGGTCGGCCCATCCCTGCGGGAGCCGGGGCAGCGGCAGGGTCGGGCCGCGGCCTTCCGGGGAGAGTTCCGAACGGCGCAGGGCCGCGAAGACGCGGTCTCCGATCGCCCAGAGCTTGTGGTCCCAGCCGCTGTTCGGGGCGAAGTCCTGCACCACCACCGGTTCGTCGGGCCACTCGTCCGCCAACTCCGCGAGGCGCACGGTGTCGTCGACCCGGGCCACGAGGTCCTCGCGGCGGCTGTGGCGGCTCTTGACGACGACGGGGGAGCCCAGCGAGACCCCGGCCGCCCACGGCGCGAGCGCGCCGACGGTACGGGTTCCCGCGAACGGCAGCCCGGCCCGGACCGCCAGCTCCGCCATCAGGGTGCGGTCCTGGCAGAGCGTGGTCGCCGCGGCGGAGTTCACCACCGGCGCCCCGAGCCGCTCCAGGCGCCGGGCCAGTTCCAGTCCGGGCGGGGTGTGTGCCTTGAGGAGGTACACATCGGCCGGGGCTCCCGAGACTGCGTCCGGCGTGCCGGGATCCAGCAGCTCCACCCCGTGCCCGCCGGACCGGAGGAGACCGGCCGCCGCCGAGAGCAGCGGGTGCCCGGGCTTGTCCGTGATCAGGCCGATCCTCATACGGGCTCTCCCGCGGGGGCAGCCGGGGCGGCAGCCGCTACGGCAGTGGCTGCCGTGGCCGCTGTGGCCTGGAGGGGGATCGACATCTCCTGCCCTGACCGGCGGCGGAGGGCGGACCCGATCTCGGGGCAGAGCCGCGAACCGGCGCCCCGCGCGAGGTCCAGTACCGCGCGGGCCACCCGGGCCGCCGCGTCGGGCACCTGACGGAAGCTCGGGAAGTCGTTCACGTCCACGACCACCGGCCCCTCGGGCCCCAGCAGCACGTCCACCCCGTACAGGTCGAGCCCGTACACCTCCCCGACCCGCGCGCAGATCTCCGCGATCTCCGCGGACAGCGGGACGAGGCGCTCCGGGACGGAGGCATCCGGATGCAGGGGAGAGCGGCGCTCGGTGGCGAAGAGCTCCCCGCCGACCGCGTACACCTTGAGGTCCGTCCCCGAGTTCGGGACGTACGGCTGGGCGACGAGCATGCCCTCGCCGGCCAGTTCGGGGAGCATCGCGGCCAGCCGCTCCGGCGAGGAGACCAGGTGCACGGCCCGCCCCGAGCTGCCGTCGGCGGGCTTGACGACCAACGGGTACTCCGACGCCGGGATCTGCGCCAGCAGCTCCGGCCGGGCCGCGGCGTAGGTCGGCGGCAGCGGCAGTCCCCGGCCGCGCCCGATGGCGGCGGCCAGCGCCTTGTCCCGTACGCCCCGGATCGCGCGGGCGTCGTTGACGGTGGTCGCCCCGGCCGCGGCGGCGGCTTCGAGCAGGGTCAGCCCCGGGCCGCCGGACACCGTCTTCAGGACCCAGGCGTCGTGGGCGCCGGCATCCACCGCCTCGCTCATCCGCAACAGCGATCCGCCGGGCCGCAGCACTTCCACCCGGTGGCCCCAGGCCTTCAGTTGCCGGACCACCTCGTTCGGCATGCCGTCGTGGCGGTAGTGCTCCTCCACCAGGAAGCAGAGCCTCATGGACCTTCCCCATATTCCCCGGACGTCCGCCGATCCCGTCCGGCGAGTTGTGACGTCACAGGATGTCATGGCCCGCAATGTGATGATCGGTCCGTGTACGCAGCAACCCGCAAGGGCGCCGCCGGGACGGGTTTCGCCTTCCGGTAGCCGTCCGGGCACTGTCCGGCCACTGGGATGCGGGTGGATCGGATGGCGGGAGCTCGCGATTTCCCTTCCGTTCAAAGCACTACAGAAGGACTCTTACCGGTCGCGGTTGAGTGGAAAATTTGTCAGAGGCTGCCCAAAGCGATCAACAACTCTCCTATAGTGATGCCTCGTTGCCAGGAACCTTCTCCTCCATTTACGCCCGGTATGAGGCTTTGATTGATGACGGCGTCGCCCTCCCCCCTTCGCCCCTCCGCGCTGGCCCTGCTGATCACCGCAGTCGCCGGTGGCGCGCTCACCACGGCGGCGGTGGCCGCGGCCCCGTCGTCCATCGCCACGGCCCTCGGCTGGTTCGCCGGCGCGGGCGTCCTGTTGCTCGCGGTATCGGCCTTCGCCGTCACCTGGTGCGCGCGCACCTCCCGGGTCCAGCGCGCCCGGATCTCCGGCCTGAGCGCCGAACTGGTCGCCCGTGACGGGCACATCGCCCGCCTGATCGCCGACGCGACCCGTGACGCGGCCGCGCACACCGCCGAACGCCTCCGTCTCACCGGCGAACACGCCGCCGTACTGGAGCGGCTGACGGGCGACCACGCCGCCGCGCTGGAACACCTCACGGGCGTGCACGCCGCCGAACTCGACGGACTGGCAGCCGCCCAGAACGCCTCCCGCGAGCGGCTCGGCGGCGAGCTGCGCCGTGCCGAGTCGGGCCGGGCCGCCGCCATGGCCGCGGCCGCCAACGCCGCCGGGCGGATGCAGGCCCTGGCCACGGGGATGCTCGCCGACCTGCGCGACATGGAGCACCGGCACGCCGACGAGGACGTCCTCGGCGACCTGCTCCACCTCGACCACCGCACCGCCCAGGCCGGCCGCCTCGCCGACTCCATCGCCGTCCTCACCGGGGCCCGTTCGGGCCGCCGCTGGGCGAAGCCGATCGTCATGGAGTCGATCCTGCGCGGCGCGATGGGCCGCATCGGCGGCTACCAGCGGGTCAGGCTGCACTCCACCAGCGATGCCGCCGTCGCCGGGCACGCGGCCGAGGGCGTCATGCACGCACTCGCCGAACTCCTCGACAACGCGGCCAACTTCTCCCCGCCGACCGCCGAAGTCCACGTCTACGTGGAGGAGGTGCCGTCCGGGATCGTCATCACCGTCGAGGACAGCGGCCTCGTCATGAGCGAGGTCCAGCTGCGCCGCGCCGAACAGGCCGTGACCGCCGCCTCCCTGGACCTGGCCGGACTGTCCGGGACCCGGCTCGGACTGGCCGTCGTCGGCCGGCTCGCCCGCAAGCACGGACTCACCGTCTCGTTCCGGCCCTCCGCCCGCGGCGGTACGGGCGCACTGATGATGCTCCCCCAGGAGCTCATCAGCCGGACCCCCGCCGAAGCCCCCGCCGCGCCGCTCGTCGTCCCGGCGCAGCCGGCCGGCCGGGTCGCGCCGAAGGCACCCGCCGCGATCGAAGCTCCCGCCGGGCCCGAGCCCGAGCCCGAGGCCGTGCACGACACCGCCGCCGGTCAGGAAGACTCCGTCCGCGCGCAGGACCGTACGGCGACGGACGGCGGGACCGCGGTCCCCGGCGCAGCGGACACCGGCACCAGCACCGGCGCCGACGTCGGCGTCGGCGCCGCGTCCGAATCCACCGGCGAGCACCCGCACTTCGGCGACAGCGGCCTGCCCCAGCGCCGCCGCGGCCGGACCCTGGCAGCCGCCCACCCCGAGGGCACCGACGGCGCGGGCGCCGATCCCCGTACGGCCACGACCCCGGCCACGGGCACGGCCTCCGCGCCCGGCGGGGCGTCCCGGTCGGCCGCGCGGTTCGGCAGCTTCCGTCAGGCCGTCCGCGGCGCCGCAGCACCGGGCCCAGCAGCGCCCGGAGCCCCCGGCGAAGAGCAGCAGCCCGCGCACACCCCAGACCCGGAAGGCAACACGCACTCATGACCGGCTTCACCACCGACGAGACGCTCAACTGGCTCCTGGAAGGCCTCCTGGAGCGCACACCGGGCGCCCGCCACGCCCTCGTGCTCTCCCGCGACGGCCTCAAGCTGTGCCGCACGCCCGAGCTCTCCGTCGACCAGGCCGACCAGCTCGCCGCGATCGCCGCCGGCATCCAGAGCCTGTCCCACGGGGCGTCCATCGAGTTCGGCGACGGAACCGGCGGAGTCCGCTCGGCCATGGCCGAGTTCTACGGCGGGATCCTCTTCATCGTCGAGGCCGGCGAGGGCGCGCACCTCGCGCTCGTCGCCAACGAGGACGCCGACGCCGGACTCGTCGGCCACAACATGTCCGAACTGGTCGAGCAGCTCGGCGAACACCTCATCGCCAGGCCCCGGGGATGAGCCGCCCCCGGCCGGGCCGGGACGATTCGCCGGACCGGCTCTACACCCTCACCGGTGGCCGCAGCCGCTCCGGCTCGGACGTCTTCGACCTGGTCACCCTGGTCGTCGCCGAAAGCGATCCGGCGCCCGGCATGCAGTCCGAGCACGCGGCGATCCTGCGGATGTGCCAGTTCCCCACGGCCGTCGTGGAGATCGCGGCCGAGCTCGGACTGCCGGTGTCGATCGTACGGATCCTGCTGGCCGACCTGCTCGCCACCGGACGGATCCGCGCCCGGCACCCGCGTACGGCGAACTCGGCATACAGCTTTACCGACCCCGACATCCTGGAGCAGGTGCTCGTTGGACTCCGCAATCTCTGACGCGACGATCCCCGAAGCCGCGTCGCCGGCCGGCGCAGTGCCCCTCGGGGTCGAACCGCTCCGGCCCCGCCAGGCACTGCGCAGCACGGCCGACAACGGACTGAAGATCGTCATCGTGGGCGGTTTCGGCGTCGGCAAGACCACGATGGTCCGCTCGGTCAGCGAGATCCGCCCGCTGAACACCGAAGAGACCATGACCAAGGCCGGCGAGGCCGTGGACGACACCCACGGGATCGCCGGGAAGAGCGCCACCACCGTGGCCTTCGACTTCGGGCGCATCACCCTCGACGCCCGCAACGTGCTCTACCTGTTCGGCGCCCCCGGCCAGGAGCGGTTCTGGTTCCTGTGGGACCGGCTCTTCTCCGGCACCCTCGGCGCCGTGGTCCTCGTCGACACCCGGCGCCTGGCGGACTCCTGGTACGCCATCGACCGGCTCGAACACCACGGCACGCCCTTCGTCGTGGCATGCAACGACTTCGGCGGCCCCGAGCACACCCCGGAGCAGATCCGCGCCGCCCTGGACCTGCCGGACGCCATCCCGCTGGTGTTCTGCGACGCGCGCTCCCGGGAGTCCAGCAAGCAGGTCCTGATCTCCCTCGTCCAGCACCTCCAGACGGCCGCGCTGTCGAGCAACCGGCCGAGCCTCCAGCCGAGCCCCCTGTCCCAGACCCCGGAGCCCACCCCGTGACCTGCCCCGCCGCCCCCGAGCACCAGCCCGTCTACCTCGGCGGCCCCCGGTTCCAGACCGACCCCGCCGAGCTGTACCGGGAGATGCGCCGCGACCACGGCGCCGTCGCCCCGGTCGTCCTCGACGGAGACGTACCGGCCTGGCTGGTCCTCGGCTACCGCGAACTGCACCAGGTCACCAGCGACCCCGTGCTCTTCTCCCGGGACTCCGAGCTGTGGAACCAGTGGGAGCGCATCCCCGCCGACTGGCCGCTGCTCCCGATGATCGGC
Source organism: Streptomyces sp. NPDC058289 (assembly GCF_042880975.1). Classification (NCBI taxonomy): domain Bacteria; kingdom Bacillati; phylum Actinomycetota; class Actinomycetes; order Kitasatosporales; family Streptomycetaceae; genus Streptomyces; species Streptomyces sp. NPDC058289. Next base: position 42,455 of record NZ_JBHVYI010000051.1, on the reverse strand, counting down.
CGGCGCCAGCCGTCGATCCTCTACACCGTCGGCGAACGCCACCGCGAGCGGGCCGCCGTCATCTCCGAAGCCCTCGAGGCCGTCGACCCCTTCGAACTCAAGGGTCACGCCGAGCGGTTCGCCGACGAGCTCATCGACGAACTGTGCGGCAAGGGCTCCTGCGACATCGTCGGCGAGTACGCCATGCTGCTCCCGCTGCGCGTCCTCGCCCGCCTCTACGGGTTCTCCGACGCGCAGGGTCCCGGCCTCGTCCACGCGATGAACGAGATGATCAACGGGCGGGAGGGCGCCCTGGAAGGCCAGCGCCACCTCGCCGAGTCGATGTTCGCGCTGCTCTCCGCCAAGCTCGCCGAGCCCGGCAACGACGTGGTCTCCCGGATGCTCGCCAACCGGTCCGGCTTCACCGTGGAGGAGGTCGCCCAGGACCTCATGGTCATGATGGCCGCGGGCCACCAGCCCACCGCCGACTGGATCGGCAACTCCCTGCGCCTCATGCTCACCGACGACCGCTTCGCCGCCTCCCTCGCGGGCGGCCGGCACAGCGTCGGCGAGGCCATGAACGAGGTGCTGTGGGAGGACACCCCCACCCAGAACGTGGCCGGCCGCTGGACCTCCCGCGACACCCACCTCGGCGGACAGCGCATCGGCAGCGGAGACCTCGTCCTGCTCGGCATCGGCGCCGCCAACGCGGACCCGCACGTGCGCACCGACGCCGGAGAGCTGACCGGCGGCAACAACGCCTTCTTCTCCTTCGGGCACGGCGAACACCGCTGCCCCTTCCCCGCCCAGGAGGTCGCCGAGGTCATCGCGCGCACCGGCATCGAGGTGCTCCTCGACCGGCTGCCCGACGTGGACCTCGCCCTTCCCGCCGGGGACCTGGCCCGCCGCCCCTCGCCCTGGCTGCGCGGTCTCACCGCCCTTCCCGTGACCTACACCCCGACCCCCGCCCTTGGAGCCACCCGATGACGTGCCCGATCGACCACACCGGCCCCTCGGCCATCGTCCTGGACCCCTTCGTCGCCGACCTCGACGCCGAGAGCGCCGCGCTGCGCGCCGCCGGGCCCCTGGTCCAGGTGGTCCTCCCCGGCAACGTGGCCGTGTACGCCGTCACGCACCACGCCGAGGCGCGCAAGCTGCTCACCGATCCCCGGATCGTCAAGGACATCGACGTGTGGGGGGCCTGGCAGCGCGGGGAGATCCCGATGGACTGGCCGCTGATCGGCCTCGCCAACCCCGGCCGCTCGATGCTCACCGTGGACGGCGAGGACCACCGCCGGCTGCGCACCCTGGTCGCGCAGGCCCTGACCGTACGCCGGGTCGAGAAGCTGCGCGCCGGCATCGAGGCGCTGACCACCGGGATGCTGGACAAGCTGGCCGGGCTGCCGACCGGCGAGACGGTGGACCTCAAGGCGCAGTTCGCGTACCCGCTGCCGATGAACGTCATCAGCGACCTGATGGGCGTGGACGCCGAGGAACACCCGCGCCTGAAGGCCCTGTTCGAGAAGTTCTTCTCCACGCAGACGCTGCCCGAGGAGGTGCCGCAGATGATGGCGGACCTCGGCGCGCTGTTCTCCCGCATCGTCGAGTCCAAGCGCGAGAACCCGGGCGACGACCTCACCAGCGCCCTCATCGAGGCCTCGGAGGACGGTGACCACCTCACCACCGAGGAGATCACCAACACCCTCCAGCTGATCGTCGCCGCCGGCCACGAGACCACCATCAGCCTGATCGTCAACGCGGTCGTCGCCCTGGAGACCCACCCGGAGCAGCGTGACCTCGTCCTCAAGGGCGAGGTCTCCTGGGAGAACGTCATCGAGGAGACCCTGCGCTGGTCCAGCCCCACCTCGCACGTCCTGATCCGCTTCGCCACCGAGGACGTGGAGGTCGGTGACCGGATCCTGCCCAAGGGCGAGGGCCTGATCGTCTCCTTCGGCGCGCTCGGCCGCGACAGGGCCCAGTTCGGCGAGACGGCGGGCGAGTTCGACGCCACCCGCACCCCGAACCGCCACATCTCCTTCGGCCACGGCCCCCACGTCTGCCCCGGCGCGGCGCTCTCCCGCCTGGAGGCCCTGGTCGCCCTCCCGGCGCTCTACGCCCGCTTCCCGGACCTCACCCTGGCGGTCCCCCCGACCGAACTCCGCAACAAGCCGATCCTCACCCAGAACGACCTCCACGACCTCCCGGTCCGCCTGGCCTGATCCGCGGCTGCCCCGCCCCCTCGATCGAGAGCGGGCGGGGCAGCCGTTTTAATCGGATGTGCTTACGGGGCACGGTTGTTAGGTTCACCGTGTGCCGAAGCTGAATCAGATCATCGCAGTCGAAAAGGGCGTCAAGTCCAAGGCCCTCCAGGAGCTCACCCAGGCTCACCAGGACGTGCAGAAGCCCGCCCTGCTGGCCGGCATCTCCCGGACCTACCAGCCCAAGGACGAGGAGGGCGAGCAGCTCCCGCCCGAGTCCACCCGGGTTCAGATCAAGGCCGAGGACGCCCTGCGGGCGACTGCCGCGACGCTCACCCGGCTCTTCGACGTGACCGCGACGAAGGACTGGGCGAACCGGTCCGCGGTCGCGGACGTGGTGGTCGACGGCAGGGTCCTGCTGCCCCAGGTGCCCGTCCCGTACCTGCTGTTCCTGGAGAAGCAGCTCACCGACCTGCACACCTTCGTGCGCAAGCTGCCGGTCCTCGATGCCTCCGAGTCGTGGAGTCTGGACCCCTCGACCGATGCGTGGAAGACGGACGCGGTGCGGACCATCCGCACGAAGAAGGTCCCGCGCAACCACGTGAAGGCCGAGGCCACGGAGAAGCACCCGGCGCAGGTCGAGGTGTACTACGAGGACGTGGCGGTCGGCTACTGGACCACCGTGAAGTTCTCCGGAGCGCTGCCCGCCCGCCGGGTCAACGAGCTCCTCGACCGGGTCGAGAAGCTCCAGCAGTCCGTCAAGTTCGCCCGGGAAGAGGCGAACAACACCGAGGTCACCGACCAGCGGATCGGCGACGCGGTATTCGGCTACCTCTTCGGGTAGCCCCACATTCGCCCCCCGTCGCGAGCGGGGGGTGCGCGATGAGCGCAAGCTGAAACTGATGTTGAAGCTGATCGAGGGGTGTCAGGTGGGGGTTCGAATCCCTCTCCCCGCACACGTGCGGGGGTGGCCCAAGTCCGGCAGAGGCGGCCCCGTCAAACTCAGATTCTCGCTCCAGTCTCAGTATTCGCCGCCGAACACCGGATCGACCGAGCGCGGGCGAACATCGACGGATGGGGGTTCAAGTCCCCTCGGCGGCTCTCTCGTGCCGCTGTAGTTCAAAGGCAGAACACGTCGATCTCAATATGACCCGCGGCTCTTAAACGCCGCCGGTGTGCGCAAATGGGTGGCAAGCTGGAGCCCGGGAGCTGGACATGCTCCCGGGCTCCGTCACGTTACGCAGGCATGGGCACCGAGACGAACGTCGTGCCCGACTCGTTCTCCACCAGGACCGCCCGGACGTCCGCAGGGTCCACCGCCGCCGAGCCGTCCAGCGCCGCGCCCTTGCCCTCGCCGTGCTCCGCGGTGCCCACCACCCAGCCGCCCGCCGTGGTGCGCGTACCGTCCCGGGAGACCACGACGATCCGGCAGCGCTCGCCCGCCGGAATGCCCGCCACCGCGGCGTGCACCCGCACCCACTTGGCCGCGGGCGTCACCTGTACGGTCATCCGCGCGCCCGTGCCCGCATCCGTCTCGGAGGCCACCTTGGTCCCCGCCGCGGGCGGCGACGGCTGGGCCGAGACCGTCGGCAGCGGCCGGGCCTCGACCGCCTTGTTCCCGCCGCCCAGCTGCGTACCGGCCCAGAAGACGGCGGTCAGCGAGGCCGCCACGGCCAGTCCCGTGAACACGGTCCGGCGCCGGCGCGCCCCGTCCACCTCCTGGCGCATCTGGCGCAGGGTGCGCTGGAGCAACAGGTCCCCGCCCTGCGGCGGACCGTCGAGAAACGCCTCGGGGGGCACCTCGCCCAGCGCCGTCTCCATCTCGCGCAAAGCCGTCACCTCCTGACGGCACTGCACGCAGCCGTCCACGTGTTCCTCGACCCGGCGGACCTCCGCGTCGTCCAGGACGCCGAGTACGTACGGGCCGAGCAGTTCCTCCTCGTGCCGCTGCCCGTTCATGCCACCACCTCCTGCAGTCCGCCGGGCCGCGGAGACGGGCCGCCCGTGCGCGTGCTTTCCCTGAAGACTTCTCTGAGCGCCTTGAGCGCGTAATGCGAGCGCGATTTCACCGTGCCGGCCGGGATGCCGAGGGTGTCGGCCACCTCGGCGACGCTCTGCTGGCGGTAGTACAACTCCGTGAGCACGTGCCGGTGTTCCGGTGACAGCTGGTCCAGGGCGCCCAGCACGGTCATCGTGTCCACGACCGCGTCGGCGTGGTCCGCCTCCACCGGCGGATGCGCCGGCGATCCGGACACCTCCGGCGGCCGGGCCGCCTTCGCCCGGTACCGGTCGGTGATGATGTTGCGGGCCACCGTGAGCAGCCAGCCGCGTACGGAACCCTTCCCGTTCACCAGGACCTCGGAGTGGCGCCAGGCCCTGATCAGGGTCTCCTGGACGATGTCCTCGGCCGCGGCCCGGTCCCCGGTCAGCCGGGTCGCGTACGCGAGCAGGGCGTGACCGTGCTCTTCGTACACGGACTTGATCAGTGCCTCGTCGGTCGAGCCCCGCCGAGTGCGGGGCCACAGTGGTCCGGCCATCTCACCCTCTCCGTCTTCCTCGCTTACGTGGTGCGGTCACAACACGCCACGCACGGGCACCGGGTTCACGTGACCTGCGTCACTCGGGAGCCCGTGGTGCGCGCTGCCGCTCAGGTCAGGCAGGTGCGGCCCTGGTTGAGGCAGTCCACGACCTCGTCCATCCGCGGGCCGGTCATCACGTTCACGAACATCCCGTGGTCCGTCTTGGGGCTGTGCCGCTGCTCCGCGAAGGAGTCGAGGGCGATGGGCGCCCCCGCGGGCACGTCGTAGGCGAGGGAGATCCGCAAGCGCGGTACGGGGAAGGTGTCCTGCGGACAGACCCCGTTCGCCGCCGGGAAGCGCAGGTGCGTGCGGTGCCCCGGGGCGGTGGTGTCCAGGCCGTTCCAGCAGCTCGGGAAGGTGAGCGTACGGGTGAGGCGCTCGCCCTGCGCACAGCGCGGATAGCGGGTGGTGGACCGGTCGGGGGAGCCCGAACAGCCCCAGCGGGCCCGCACGTCCTCGTCGGATTCCGCGGTGAAGGCCACCGCGTCACCGGTCATCGCGCGCAGGAACCGGGGCATCGCCACCACCTTGCTCACCGGACTGCCGAGGAACTCCACCGACACCGCCGCCTCCGGCAGGATCGCGCCCGCGTTCCCGTGGCCCGCAGTTGCCTCGTGCAGCCGGTCGCCCGGCCGGTCGGTGCGGCGCAGCACCGGCCAGTAGTACGTGGAACGGTCCCCGCCCGCACAGCTGGTGGCGGCCGCGTCCAGGGAGGCTTCCGTGGAGAAGGCGTCCGTGGACAGGTTCCCGACGTAGCCGTGCGTGTGGTGGGCGCCGGAGCGCAGTCCCGGGGAGACGACGAGGTTGTCCTCGTTGTAGTGGCCCTCCGCGTTGCGGCCGCAATCCACCGACACCCGGCCCGCGGAGGCCTGCGGACCGGCCGCGAGGGGCTCGGCGGGCCCGGCCGGGACCTCCCCGAAGTCCACGAAGTCGGCCGGCACGGGACCGGCCCCGGTCGCCGGCGCGCCGGGCCCGCCGGTGCGCGCGGCCCCCAGCACGGCGGCGGTCAGCCCGGAGCCCAGTACCAGGCAGATCAGCAGCGTGAGCAGTCGGCGTTCGTTCCCCATGCGGGTCACGGTTGCCGCCCACCCCCGCCCCCGTCAACCGGGCGTCCGCAGGACGGTCACCGACCGGCCGGGGCCCCGGAATCCGTTGAAGGTGTTGCACGCAAGGGCCCCGCGGCCCGGGGCCCGCAACCTTTGCCCCCGTTTGGCTGTTCCTACGGCAAAGCAACCTTCTCGAGCGACCCGCATCGCAAGGAAGGACCACCGCCGTGCCCGCTGCCAACCACCTCCTGCACCGCCTGATCAGGGAAACCGGCTGGACCTACGAAGCCCTGGCCCGGCGGCTCAACACGAGCGCGCAGGCCGTCGGCCTCACCACCGGCTACGACCGCACCTCGGTCGCCCACTGGCTGCGCGGCAGCACCCCGCGCGACCCCGTCCCGGGCCTCCTCTGCGAGATCCTCGCCGCCCGGCTGAACCGGCCCGTGGGACCGGCCGACATCGGCATGCACCGCGTCGGACTGCACCCCATCGGCGCGCACGGCGCCGGCGCGCAGCACGCCTCGCAGCACACCGTCGCGGACCGCACCGTTTCGGACCCCACCGCCTCGGACCGTCCGGGGACCGGCCCGTCCGGCCTCGATCCGGGCCCCGGACTCCACGCTCTGGCGGCGGAGCTCCTCGCCACCGTGCCCGGTCTGCACCCGCACCGCAGGCCCCGCTGCGGCGGCGAGGAGCACCGGGTCCCCGAACAGCGCGACCGCGTCGCAACCCCGCCCGGGGCCGGGCCCGATGCCGGCCAGGTGCCCGCCCTGTCCCACACCGAACTGCGCCGGGCCGCCGAGAGCTTCTTCACCGGCCAGGTCGACGCCCTCGGCGGGGACGCCACCGCGCCCGTACTCCTCGCGTACCTCCAGAGCACCTTCCGTACGGCCCTCACCGCCACCGGGGACGAAGGCTCCCTGTCCGTCCTGGAGATCGGCCACGCGGCGCGCACGGTGCTGCTCCTGGCCCGCAGTTACGCCGACCAGTGCTCCTTCGCCGAGGCGCGACGGACCCTGAGCCGGGCCGCCGCCCTCGCGGAGCTGGCGGGGGAACCCTCCACCCAGGCCATGGCCCTGCGCATGCTCAGTCAGGACGCCCTCGACCAGAACCAGCCGGCCGTCGCGCTCTCCTACGTACGCCAGGCGCTGGAGATCGCCCCGCGCGCCCTCGACGCCGTGCGGGCCTTCGTCGCCGCCCAGGCGGCCCAGGTGCACGCGGCCCTGGGGCACCGCGCGGAGGCCCTCGCCTGGCTCGACGCCGCCGACCGGGCGCAGGGCGCCGCCGTGGGCGAGCCGGATCCCTTCCACACCTACCGCCCGGCCGCCCTGGAGTTCAAGCGCGCGGTGGTCCTCGGCCTGCTCGGGGACCTTCCCGCGGCCCACGCCGCCCTGGACGCCTCGCTGGCCTCCCGCCCCGCCCAGCAGGAACGCGCGATCATGCTCACCCACGTGGAACGGGCCCGGCTGTACCGGATGGGCGGCCGGGAGGGGGAGGCCGCCGCCGAACTGCGGTACGCCGAAGCCCTCAACCGGGGCGTGCACTCCCCGCGCGCGGCCCGCGAGATCGAGCTGCTCGGCCCGGGCGGCGCCCACCTCCGCTGATCCTCGGGCCGCCGGCGCCGCGTCCGATCCTCAGACCAGCGGCGCCGCGTCGAGCTCGATCACCTCCGCGGGTCCCGCGCGGAACGCCGGGCTCGCCGCGTCCGCCTCGATCATGTGCGGGGTGACGTCGTGCGCGGCGAGTGCCGCCCGCGAGGACCACTCCTCGATGAGGGCGAACCGGTCCGGATCGCCGCTCACTCGGTGCATGTCGTAGCGGATGCAACCCTCCTCGGCCCGTACGGTCGGCGCGAGGCGCTCGTAGGCCTCGATCTGCTCCCGGCCGCGGCCCGGAAGGGTGGTGATGAGGATCAGGAGTCGAACTGTCGATGGCATGGGTCGCATGCTAGATCGACCGGGTCGGGCGGCGGAAAGGCATTTCCGCAGGACCGGTCGCACGGCCCGCCCCCCACGCGGCCGTTGCGCCACGCATGGCCGGTCCGGTCCTTGCCCGGTACGGGCCGACCGCGCAGAGTGGCCCGGTATGACACCCGAAGACCTCTTGCAGGCCCTCGCCCGTACCCGCGCCTCCCTCGACGGATCCGAGGTCACCTTCTGGTGGACCGGCGACGTCCACGCCTGGGCCCCCGGTGAGCCGTACCGGCGCCTCTTCGGCTTCGAAGGCCTCAACGTGGCCCGGCTGGTGGAGGACGAGGCGCCGGGGACCTACCAGCTCCTCACCCGTGAGGCCGCGTTCTACCTGGACCCGCTGACCCGGGAGATCCTGGAGACCTGGGAGGACAAGCCCGTGGTCCACGTCTGGAACGACCCCGCGAACCAGAAGTGGCGCCCCTTCCCCGTCCCCATGACCGAACTGGGCGACGAGGTCTGCTTCAGCCTGGAGATCCCGCTCGCCTACCCCTCCCCGCTGCCCGTCGCGCAGTACCCCGCGAACTCGGCCGACGACACCTACCGGGCCCTGGAGCTCTTCCAGTTCTTCGCCCCCGCCTCGGTTCTCGCCACCGACGAGCCCAGCGTCCCGTCCACCATGTCCTGGACCCGGATGTCGCCCTGGCTCCCCTGGATGGAACAGGGTTCGCGCCCCGGCGGGCTCACCTTCCACTGTCGGGGCCGCAAACTCGCCTCCTACGCGGAGGTCCCGGAGCGGACCCGCGCGTACATCGCCGCCCGCCACCCCGAGTTCGCGCACGCCCCCGCGAAGTGGACGGAGCCGAACGAGACCAGCTGGACGTACTTCCGCAGGCTCAACCCACCGTCCGACGTGCCCGGCGCCTGAGCCGGGCAGGTCGGACGGCCCCGCCCGAGGGCTTCCGCCCGGGGGCTCTCAGCCGCCGGCCGCGAAACGGTCGAGGGCGCCGAGCACATGGCCCAGGGTGGCCGCTCCGCCCAAGTGTCCCGCCTCCTCCACCACGGTCAACTCCGCGCCGGGCCAGGCACGGGACAGTTCCCATGCCGTGTCGAGGGGACCGGCCATGTCGAGCCGCCCGTGGATCAGGACGCCCGGGATCCCGGCCAGCCGGTGGGCCCCGCGCAGCAGCTCGCCCTCCTCCAGCCACGCACCGTGCGAGAAGTAGTGCGAGCAGATCCGGACGAGGGCGACCCGGGCCGCCGGCGGCCGGCCGGTGTACGGCAGGGAGGCGCCCTTCGTCTCCCCGGACAGCACCGCGTCCTCCCAGGCGCACCAGTCCGCCGTGGCCTTCGCCCGCACCTCCTCGTCGGGATCGGCCGCCAGGCGTGCGTAGGCCCCGACGAGGTCGCCGTCGCGCGCGGTGCCACCGGATCCGGCGACGAAACGCTCCCACTGCTCGGGGAAGAACCGGCCGACTCCGCGGTACAGCCAGTCGATCTCCGAGCGACGGGTGGTGGTGACGGCCGCGATGACGATCTCGGAGACCCGCTCCGGGTGCTGCTCGGCGTAGGCCAGGATCAGGGTGGAGCCCCACGAGCCGCCGTACAGCAGCCAGCGGCCGATGCCGAGGTGCTCGCGCAGCCGCTCCATGTCGGCGACCAGGTGCCCGGTGGTGTTGTGCCGCATGTCGGTCGCCGGATCGCTCGCGTGCGGGGTGCTGCGGCCGCAGCCGCGCTGGTCGAACAGGACGACCCGGTAGCGTGCCGGATCGAAGAGCCGGCGGGCGCTCTCGGTGCACCCCGACCCCGGACCGCCGTGGACCACGAGGGCGGGCCTTCCGTCCGGATTGCCGCAGACCTCCCAGTAGATGACGTTCCCGTCGCCGACGTCGAGCATCCCCTTGTCGTAGGGCTCGACCGGCGGGTAGAGCTCTCCCACGTCCGGACCTCCTCATCTCCCCGTCCCGGACGGCCGCTTGCCACCCGCCCGTCGGGGTCCGGCCACCCTACGGGGGGCCCGGCAGGGTGCGGACAAGGGTTTTCCCCGTATCGCGTTCATCCCCGCTTTGCCTACTGTCTGCCCACCGGCGATCCTCCCCGTCCGAACAGCCCCCGCGCCCACCCCACATGGCGCGAAGCTGGAAAGTCGGTCATTCGCCGGTGCCACCGTTGCCCAGCCCCGACGCTGCGGCGGGCGACGACGTGGTGTGCAGCAGCGGCGGCCGGGCGGGCTTGACCAGCCCGTTCCGGCCCCGCGGCCGCCGGTCAACCTCCCACACTGCACCAACCGGCCGCCCCGGCGCGTTCGTGGCGGCCCGCGAAAGGGAACACCGTGCACGCATCCAGACGACGCAGGCTCATATCCGTGGTGGCGATGTCCGTCACCCTGCTCGCCGGCTCCGCCACCACCTCCCTGGCGCTGTCCGCCGCGGATCCCGCCCCCGCCTCGACCCTCCCGGCTGCCGGCGCCCCCACCGCCACGGCCCCCGTCGAGAACCTCATCGTCGGGTACAAGTCCTCGGCCGCGGAGGCCGGCTCCAACACCGCCGCCGCCGCGGACGTGGCGGCCAAGGGCAAGAAGGCCTCGAAGAAGGCGAAGTTCGACCGCCGTCTCGGCACCGGAGCCGCCCTCGTCACCCTCGGCGCCCCGGCCGACGCGGCCGCCGTCATGGCCCAGTTCCGCGCCGACCCCGACGTCGCCTACGTCGAGCCCGACTCCCGCGCCTACGCCCTCGCCGTCACCCCCAACGACACCGAGTACGCCAAGCAGTGGGACCTCTTCGAGCCCACCGCCGGCATGAACGTTCCGGCAGCCTGGGACACGACCACCGGTTCCGGCGTCACGGTGGCCGTGATCGACACCGGCTACGTGGCCCACTCGGACGTGGCACCGAACATCGTGGCCGGCTACGACTTCATCTCCAGCTCCACCGCCGCCCGCGACGGCAACGGCCGCGACAACAACCCGGCCGACCAGGGCGACTGGAGCGCGGCCGGCGAGTGCGGCACCGGCTCCAAGGCCAGTGACTCCTCCTGGCACGGCACCCACGTCGCCGGCACCATCGCCGCTGCCACGAGCAACGCCAAGGGCGTCGCCGGCATCGCGTACGGCGCGAAGATCCAGCCCGTCCGCGTGCTCGGCAAGTGCGGCGGTGCCACCTCGGACATCGTCGACGCCATCACCTGGGCCTCCGGCGGCACCGTCGCGGGCATCCCGGCCAACGCCACCCCGGCCAAGGTCATCAACATGAGCCTCGGCGGCTCCGGTGCCTGCACCGCCACGTACCAGAACGCCATCAACGCCGCCGTCGGCCGTGGCACGACCGTCGTCGTCGCCGCCGGCAACAGCAACTCCGACGCGGCCGGCTTCTCGCCCGCCAGCTGCAACAACGTGATCAACGTCGCCGCCAGCAACCGCACCGGCGACCGCTCCTTCTACTCGAACTACGGCGCGATCATCGACGTCGCCGCTCCCGGCGGTGAGACCCGCCGCGCCACCGACACGCCCGGCACCATCACCACGCCCGAGAACGGCATCTGGTCCACCCTGAACACCGGCGCCACCACCCCCGGCGCCGAGAACTACGAGCCCTACCAGGGCACCAGCATGGCCGCCCCGCACGTCGCGGGCCTCGCCGCCCTGCTGAAGTCGGCGAACTCCGCGCTGACCCCGGCCCAGATCGAGTCCGCGATCAAGACGACCACCCGTCCGCTGGCCGGCACCTGCACCGGCGGCTGCGGCACCGGCCTCGCCGACGCCGCTGCGGCGGTCGCCGCCGTGACCTCTACCCCGACCACCCCGGGCTTCGAGAACACCACGGACTTCGCGATCGGCGACAACACCACGGTGGAGAGCCCGGTCACCGTCACCGGTGTCACCGGCAACGCCCCGGCCACCCTCAAGGTCGGCGTGAACATCGTCCACACCTACATCGGTGACCTGAAGGTCGACCTGGTCGCCCCCGACGGCACCGTCTACACGGTGCACAACCGGACCGGCGGCAGCGCCGACAACATCAACCAGGTCTACACCGTCAACGCCTCCTCCGAGGTCGCGAACGGCACCTGGAAGCTGCGCGTCAACGACAACGCCGGCGGCGACACCGGAAAGATCGACTCCTGGAACCTGACCTTCTGAGCCCGGTCCCACCCGCACCCGAACCACCCCTGACGGTGCGATAGTACGGACCAAACGAGCCCGCCGGACCTGCCGATACCCCACGTATCGGCAGGTCCGACGGGTTTTCCTGTCACGTGACTGAATTCTGCGTCACAATCCGGGCCCGCCGGGCATCCGACCTCGTATTGTCGCGTCTCACAGGAAGGGCACAGGAACGGGCAAGCGAGAGGCTGGTGGCTGTGCGTGGTGGTGGCGACGGGGAACGCCGACACGACCGTCGGACACGGTGAACTGATCAAGGCGGTCGACCGCGCGCTGACCACGCACGGACGCGCCCTGCTCACAGGGCCCGCCGGCTCGGGCAAGACCGAGGTGCTGCGCGCCCTCACCGAGGCCGCCGCGCTGCGCCACGAGACCGTGCTCCGGCTCGCCCCCGGAGCCGCCGACCGGTGGATACCCGAGGCCTCCGCCGCCGCCCTCCTCGCCTCCGTCCCGGCCGCCGCGCTGGAATGCCTCTCCGGACCGCAGCGCACCGCCATCGCCCTCCTGCGGCGGGAAACCGACGCACCCCGCGTCGGCCGAGACCACGTCGCCCTGCGCCTCGCCGTCGTCGAAGTCCTGCGCACCCTCGCCGCCCGCGGACCCGTCCTGCTCGCGCTCGACAACGCCCAGTGGATCGACGCGGAGAGCATCGACCTGCTCCGCTTCGCCCTGCGACTGACCCCGCCGCGAGTACGGGTGCTCGCCGCCGAGTGCGTCCAGGGCGGAGCCCCGCTCTGCGAGCCCCTCTGCGGACCGGACACCCCCCAGATACGGGTACCCCCGCTCGGCACCGACGAGGTCGCCGAACTGCTGGTGCGCCGCGGGCTCCCGGCCCGCCTCGCCGGCCGCATCCACCAGGCCAGCGGAGGCAACCCGCGCCTCGCCCTGGCGCTCGGCCACTCCCTCGCCGAAGCCGCCGACTCCCGTGCGGGCTGCGCCCACCACGCCGATCCGCTGCCCGTCTCCGGCCAGGCCCGCGAGGTGGCCCGCCGGCTGCTCGGCGTCGTCCCCGCCCAGGCCCGGCGCACACTGCTGTTCGCCGCCCTCGCCGCCCGCCCCACCACCGCGCTGCTACGGCGGGCGGGACGCCCCGACGCGGAGGCCGAGCTCGCCGTGGCCGAACGGGCCGCGCTGCTCACCGTCGAGGAAGACGGCACGATCCGGTTCACCGCAGGGGCCCTGCCGACCGCGCTGGCCGCCGACGCGGGCTGGCCCGAACGCGCCGCCGGACACGCCGCCCTGGCCGCCGCCGTCGACGACCCGGTCCAGGCCGTACGCCACCGTGCGCTGGCCGTGGACGCCCCCGACGAGTCGCTCGCCGCCGAGGTCACCGAGGCCGCCGCCGCCTGCCGGCGCCGCGGCCAGCGGGCCCTGGCCGCCGAACTCGGCCTGCTCGCAGCCGACCGGACCCCCGGCCACCTGCCCGGCGAGGAACTCGCCCGGCTCGTCGGCGCCGCCGAGGACGCGGGCTGGGCCGGCCGCGCCGACCTCGCCCGCCGCGCCACCCGCGCCGTACTCGCCCGCGACGCCTCGCCCGCGGACCGGGTACGGGCCCGCCTCGCCGTGATCGACGCCGAGGGCCAGGCCCTCGGATCCCTCGACGAAACCTTCGCGCACGCCGCCGCCGACGCCGAGGGCGACCCCGCCCTGCAGGCCGCCATCCGGCTGCGGCTCGCCTGGAAGCACAACCTCAGCGACGGCGACCCCGTCCGCTCCCGCGACGCCGCCGCGCAGGCCGGCGTACTGGCGCGCAGCGGCGGCGACCAGGTCGCCGAGGCCATGGCGCTGACGGTGCGGGCCCGGATGGGCCGCATCCTCGGCGATCGGGACGCCGAGGAGATCCTCGCCGAAGCACTCGCCCTGCCCGCACCCGAGGTACCGCTCGGCATGCGCAACGCCCCCCAGTACCTCGCGGTCCGCCACGCACTCTTCGACGACCGGCTCGCCGACGCCGGACGCCAGCTCCTCGTCCTGCTGCCCGCCGTCCGTCGTACCGGATCCGCCGAGGACGTCTTCGAAGTGCTGCGCAGCCTCACCGAGGTGGAACTGCGCCGGGGCAGGTGCGCGGCGGCCACGGCGCACGCCCGCGACGCCCTGCGGCTGACGGTCGAGGCGGGCCTCTCGCCCGGCCCCGCCTGGTACGTCGCCGCGATGGCCGAGGCCATGGGCGGCGGCTTCCCGCGCGCCGCCGGATACGCCCGGCGCGGCATCCAGGCCTCCGAGGAGGAGCACGACCAGATCTTCCTCTCCCGCGGCCTGTACGTGCTCGGCCTGGTCGAGCTGGCCACGGGCGAAGCCGCGAAGGCCGTCGCCACCCTGCGCCGGGTGGCCGAACTGGAGGCCGCCCAGCAGGTGGTCGACCCCTCGATCCTGCGCTGGCACGGAGAGCTGGCCGAAGCGCTGGTCGCCGCAGACGCCCCCGACGAGGCAGCCGAGCTGCAGGCCCGGGTCCGTACGACGGCCCTCGAGCTCGGCCGCACCAGCGTGATCGCCGCCCTCGACCGGGCCCGGGGGCTGTGCCTGTCCGCGCACGGCGAGGCCGACGCGGCCGTCGCCCTGCTGGAGGACACTGCGGAGCGCTTCGCACGCCTCGAACTGCCCCTGGAGCGGGCCCGGACGCTGCTCGCCCTCGCCCGGGTGGAACGCCGCCGCCGCCGGCGCGCACCCGCCCGCGCCGCACTGACGGCGGCGGCCGAGGCCTTCGCCCGGGCCGGCGCCACCCCGTGGGCCGAGCTCGCGCGGGAGCCGTCCCCGTCCGGGAACGAGGGCGGCGGCGGGGCCCGGCCCTTGGCCGCCCTCACGGAGGCGGAGACCCGCCTCGCGGTGCTGGTGGCCCAGGGCGCCAGCAACCAGGAGGCGGCCGCGAAGCTCTTCGTCAGCGTGAAGACCGTGGAGGCCCGGCTGACCCGGATCTACCAGAAGCTGGACGTCCGGTCCCGCGCCCAGCTGGCCACCACGCTGCGACTGCACTGACCGAAGACGTACCGGCCGCAGGCGTGCTCACCGAAGGCGCGCTCACCGAAGAAGCACCGGCCGACGACGCGCCGACCCGGCTCAGCAGCTCAGGTTGTTCCCCGGGGTCACGCCGAGGATCTGCGCGAAGCTCTGGTAGGAGTTGATCCGGCTCTGCACCTGCGCCGGGTTGCCGCCGTTGCACTCCAGGGCGCCGTTGATGGAGCGGATGGTCTCGCCGAAGCCGGCGCCGTTCACCATGGCGGCGTGGGCGGTCATCGTGCCCGGGCCGTTCTGCGTGTTCCAGTACCAGAGCGCCGTCTTCATCGCGACGGCCGGGTCCTGCTCCACCAGGTAGGGGTTGGCGAGGAGGTTGATGCCCAGGGCGTCGCCGGCCGCCTTGTAGTTGAAGTTCCAGCTCAACTGGATGGGCCCGCGCCCGTAGTAGGCGGCCTGCCCGGCGGGACAGCCGTAGGACTGGCTCGTGTCGCAGTAATGCGGGTAGTTGGCGGTGTTCTGCTCGACTATGTGCACCAGTCCGCCGGTCTCGTGCGAGACGTTGGCCAGGAAGGCCGCCGCTTCGCGCCGCTTGACGGTGTCGTCGCCGGTGGTGGCGAAGCCGGGGTAGGCCGACAGGGCCGCGACCAGGCCGTTGTAGGTGTAGAAGGGGTTCCGGTTCGGGAACATCTGGTTGAACTGGGCCTCGCTGACCACGAATCCGGAGGGGTTGGGGGTGGTCGGGTCCGGGTTCGGGGTCTGTCCGCCTCCGCAGACGCCCTGGTCCGACCAGACGCCCCACTGGCCGGTGGTGCCGGGGGTCTCGCCCTGGGTCCACCACTTGGCCTGCCAGTTGTGGCCGCCGTACGAGGCGTTCGTGCCGCCGGTGTAGACGGCCGAGGGCGCCCACGCGCCGGCGCATGCGGGAGCCGCGGCGGCGGGGGAGGAGGGGAGGGCGATCGCGAGGCCGAGGGTGACGGCCGCGGTGGCGGCCAGCGAGAGGGCGCGGCGGCGCAGGGTGCGCTTCACGGAAGTTCTCCTTCAGTGGGGGGAGTTGCCGTGGGGGGCAACGGACAACTGCGCCCACTGAAGCGAGGATGGTCTGGACCTGTCAAGGTCTAGACCAAAACGAAGCGCCGGTGCGCCACCCCGAAGGGCAGTGCACCGGCGCTGCGTTGTGGGGGTTGCGGGGTCAGCTACCGGCGGAGAGGTTGCCGGAGAGGACCGGGATGTTGTCCAGGATGTGCGAGGCGGTCTCGTCACCCTTGGCCTGGGTGGAGTTCTCGGTGCACTGCTGGTTCTGCGGGTTGGACGCGATCGGGATGTCCTGGACGCCGACGTTGATCAGGGCCAGGATCGACTGCGCGTTGACCTTCGCGGGCAGGCCGACACAGAGCTTGTTCAGGGAGCCCTGGATGGCGGACATCTGCGGGCTCATGGAACCGGAGGTCTCCTGGTTGCCGTAGAGCTGCGAAGACTCGTTGCCGTTGACCGTGTTGACGCCGTTGTCGTTGCCGATCGCCATCGCCGGGGAGGCTACGGCGGCACCGGCACCCAGAACGGCGGCGGTGGCGGCTGCGGTGGCCATGAACTTCTTGAGCATGTGGGGGATCCTTCTTCTGTCGCACTGTCGCATGAGATAGCTGCCCTCGGCGGGACGAGCTGCTCAACTGCCGTGGACACCGGGGGTTATCACCCGTCACCCGAGTGGCCCAACCTTGCACTCCACAGGTGCGGTCCGGCGTCGGCCGATTGACCCAACGCGGACGGGCGGGCGGATCCCCTGCCCCGAGTGCGTACGTACGCGTGCGCCCCGGGTTCGCGCCCCGTGCGCGGGGCGGGGGTGCCGCCCCCGACCGGATTCGGACCGTGGTGCAGGGCCCGGACCCGGTCGGGGCCGGCAGGGGCGGTGTCGCGGCAATGCGACGCCGCCGCGGTCAGCCGGTCTTGCGGCGGACCTTCTTGTTCTTGCCCCCGGGGTTGCCGCCGGCGCCCTGGATCTTCGCCCGGCTCTGGTGCGCCTGCTGCGACTGAGCATTGGCGGCGTTCCGCTCCAGGGCCTCCTTGAACTTCCGCTTGGCCTCCTCGGCCGGCGATTCGTTCTGCGGGGTGTCTGATTCGTCTGACATGCGTCCTCCTGGAATGTTCTGAAGCCGTTGCAGTCTGTCAGGTGGTGTTTCCCCTGGCCAACGCGTTCGCGCGATGCGGCTTCGGTCCGGTCTCAGGCGTCCTTCTCCAGGGTCGGGCGCAGCCGCTCGAGGAGGGCGTGGAGGGTCGCCCGCTCGGTGTCGTCCAGGACGTCGAGGGCGCCGTGCGTGGCCTGCATCTCTTCGCGCACCCGGCGGATCACCTCGCGGCCCGCGTCCGTGGCCACGACGTTCTTGACGCGCCGGTCCGCGGGATCGGGCTCGCGGCGCACCAGCCCGCGGGCCTCCAGTCGGTCCACGATGCCGGTCACGTTCGAGGCGTCGCACACCAGCAGGGTGGCGAGGCCGCGCATCGGGAGCGGTCCGTTCAGCTGGGCGAGGACCTTGGCCTGGGTGGAGGTGAGGCCGTGGTGGGCGGCGGCCGCCGCGAAATCGCGCCACTGGGCGGTGCCGATCGCGGCGAGCAGCTCCAGCAGCTCCAGCTTGGTCGGGACGGCGTGGGGGGTGGTGGCGCTCATGCCCGGAGCGTACTCAAGGTGCTTCACATTATCAACCTTTTACTTGACCACCTTAACTATTGAGGTCTACCGTCTGCTGGAGTCGAAGTACTTGATGACGTCAAACATCTGCGATCTGAAGCACTGAGAAGGTCTTCCCTGCCATGAGCACCACCACCTCCGCCACCACCCGGGCCGGCGGCCACCGGAACGAGACGGTCATCGTCTTCGCCCTGAGCCTGGCCGCCATGGTCGTGTCGATGATGCAGACGCTGCCGGTCCCGATCCTGGGGCTGATCCGCAGCGATCTCGGCACCACCACCGCCAACGTCAGCTGGGTGACCACCGCCACCCTGCTGTCCGCCGCCGTCTTCACCCCGCTGCTGGGCCGCTTCGGCGACCAGCACGGAAAGAAGCCGACGCTGGTGGCCGTACTCGGCGTCATGGTCGCGGGCTCCGTCATCGCGGCGCTGGCGTCCTCGCTGCCCCTGCTCCTCCTCGGCCGGGTCCTGCAGGGCGCCGCCACCGCGATCTTCCCGCTCGCCCTCTCCGTGCTGCGCGAGGAGGTCCGCCCGCAGAAGCTCCCCGGAGCGATGGCCCTGGTCAGCGGAACCCTCGCGTTCGGCAGCGGCCTGGCGCTCGTCGCCACCGGCCTGCTGACCTCCGGCAGCGACGCCGACTACCGCAACGCCTTCTGGATGGCCACCGGCTTCGCCGTGCTCGCGCTGCTCGCCGTCGTCTTCCTGGTTCCGGCGACCCGGCACAAGACCGGCGGCCGTACGGACTTCCTCGGTGCGCTCACCCTGGGCATCGCCCTGCTGCTGCTCCTGCTGCCGATCTCCCAGGGCCACGAGTGGGGCTGGGCCTCCGGCCGCACGCTGGGCAGCTTCGCGGGCGCCGTCGTCATGATCGCCGTCTGGGTGTTCACCGAGCTCAAGGTCCGCGAGCCCCTCGTCGACATGCGGATGTTCGTCCACCGTCCGGTCCTGATGGCCAACCTTGCCGGCATCCTCGTCGGCTTCGGCATGTTCGCGAACTTCCTGGGCGTCTCCTACCTCGTCCAGATGCCCAAGGCCCTGACCGGCTACGGCTTCGACGCCTCCATCCTGCGCGCCTCCGTGGAGTTCCTGCTGCCCGGCGCGATCGTCTCGCTCCTCGCCTCGCCGATCGGGGGCCAGCTGGTCCGCCACCGCGGACCGCGCGCCGCACTGGCGATGGCCGCGGCCCTCGGCGCCGTCGGCTTCGGCTGGCTGGCACTGGACCACGGCCACACCGTCTCGGTGATCGGCGCCGGCCTCATCGTCGGTGCGGCCGTCAGCTTCGGCTACGCGGCCATGCCCGCTGTGATCATGGCGAGCGTCCCGCACCACCAGAGCGGCATCGCCAACGGCATCAACTCGATCTCCCGCTCCACCGGCAGTGCGATCGGCAGCGCGATCGTGACCACCATCCTGGCCTCGAAGACGATCGAACACCTCCCTGCGGGGGTTCCCGCCCTGCCGGCCGAATCCGGCTTCACCCTCACCTTCGCCATCGGCGCGGTGGCCTTCGGCTTGGTCGCGGTCATCAGCGGAATCGGCCTGCGCGGGGCGCACGGACCGCGGACGGCAGCCACGGGTGCCGCCGCGCCGGTGGCCGCCTCGACCGAGACCACGCTTGCGGAAACCGAGCCGGCCGCCACCACGGCGTCCGCCGCGAAGGCCGACGCCTGACCAATCCGCACCACATCACCGGAGCGACGCCTTCGCCGAGCCGCCCCCGGGTCCCGCCGCACACGCGTCGGGACCCAGGGGCGGCTTCGAGCGTTCAAGGGACCGAACCCTTGACCGATGGTTGGCGGCCGAGGCCATGGCCCTGGTGGTCGCCGCCCCGCCGCCGGACGTCCCCGCACCGTCGTGGGCCCGAGGCGCCCGGATAGGCTCGACCGGGCCCGGAAAGGATCTCCCGGGCCCGGAAGGGTGCCATGACCAGCGAAGAACCGATCCGGATCCTGCGGGCGGCCGACCGCCCCGCCGCCCGGTGGAAGAACGGCGGGGGAGTGACCCGCGAGATCGCCGCCGACCCCGAGGGCTCCGGGATGGACGACTTCGGCTGGCGGGTCAGCCTGGCGGAGGTCACCGCGGACGGCGCCTTCTCCGTGTTCCCCGGCGTCGACCGCACGCTCACCCTCGCGGAGGGCGCCGGCATGGACCTCGCGATCGGCGGCGTACGACGCCTCGTGGACCGGCGGTACGTCCCCCAGCGGTTCCCCGGTGACGAGCCGACCGGCTGCCGGCTGCTGGCCGGGCCGGTGGTGAACTTCAACGTGATGTACCGCCGTGGCGTGGTCAGTGCCGACACCGCCGTCGTACGGGGAGACCTCGCGCTCGCCGTCCGGCCCGGCGAGAGCCTGCTGGTCGTGGCCCTGGAGGGGACCGCCGAGCTGGCTGGCTCCGCGGAACTGGGCCCGTACGACGCCGCCCTGATCACGGGCCCGCGCGCGATCGGGCTCAGGAGCGCCGGGCGCGCGGCGGTGGTCCGCCTCGCCCCGGGTCCGCGGCCGGCGGGCCGGGCTCGGCCCGCGTAGGAGGCCATCTGCTCCGTCACAGAGTCAGAGACTCGGCGAGGCGCAGAAGACTCACGGGATCTCGCACACGAGAGTGCGGTCTCCGAGCCAGGTCAGGACCGGCCCGACCGAGTCAGCGGGAATCCGTTGCGTCGTCCTCGGCGGGGCCGGGGGCTGCCGTGCTGTCGGCGGCCTGGCCGGCGGCTCGTTCCGCGCGGAGTTCTTCGGCGACGTCGTAGGCCCGGCCGGGGTCGTAGACGGTGACCGAAGTGCCAGGGCTGTACATCGCGCTCGTCCGGGGCGTGTACCGATAGATTTCGACGCCGCGCTGGGCGGCTATGCCGTCGACCTCGCCGACGGGTACCCGCCACAGCTGGGCGGTGTGGGACGGGGTCCACCACTCGTCCGGACGCAGGAAGTCTCGCTGGACCTCCGTCTGACGCTCCACCGGCACCTGGGCCTGGCCGAGTTGCTCGGTCAACCAGCCGGTCAGCTCCTGTGCGTCGATCCGGAAGAGCGGTGCGAACGTCGACGGTTCGCACTCCACCGTCTCGCTGCGGGTGTGAAACACCACCTTGATCGACCGTCGCTGCCCCAGCCTGAGCCGCTCGATGACGACGACTCGCCGCAGATCAGCCATCGCCGTGGTCGACGAACGCAGAAAGCGGGCGATCACGAACTGGGCCGGAGTTCCCAGGGGGCGGAGCTCGACCCACCGCACGTCCAGGGAGGCCGTGGCGAACAGCATGGCCGCGGCGAGCACGACCACCGCGGCGACCGTGAGCGTCAGTAGAACCCAGAAAATGCCCCAGATGAGCGCGTTCCCCCAGACCACGGCGGGCACCAGAGCGGCCAGCAGAAGCGGGGCTGCGACCTTCGGCGGGACCATGATGCTCCCGCCGAGCGCGGTAGCCAGCTCGTGGCCCCTGCTGCGCACGAACATCAGCCGCCATCCGGCCGTCACGGGTAACACAACTTCCGCAAGCGAGGCGGGACGCCGAGTTTCCATGACCCAAAGGTAGGACCCTGTAAAGGAGTTCGTAAGGCCACGGCGAGCCGTACCTTCCCGAGGACGGGAACTGCAGGCGACACCGCGTCAGTCGGCCGGGTAGGTGGAGAGGTCGGCCACGGCTCGTGGGCCGGGGGAGGCCGCGAGGTGTTCCAGGGTCGGCGCCTGGCCGGCGGGGTCGGCGATGGCTGCCCATCTCCTGGACGATCGTCGGCGCGGCGGTGTCGGTGACCGTTGAGTCGATCACGTCGAGGGCGACGGCGAGCAGGAACCGGACGGCACCGGGCGACTCGAACGCAAAAAGGCCGCAACCCGTCAGGCCCTCGCCGACGCCGCCCTGCAGCATCAGGCGTGATCCGAGCCCCTCTCCGAACTCGCCTCTGTGCGCGAAGCGTTGACAAAGTCGTCATCTGCTAGAAACCTGTGGCGCCATGGCCGCATAACTGCGATCAGATCGCTCAAAAAATTAATAACGGTGCGCAAGTTTGCGGCAGGCGCGGCTGCGTCGGGCCGGGTCCCCTCATGGAACAGAGGACAGCATGAGATGGAAGCAAAGCGGTCGGCTGATGGTGGCCGGCTCGGTGGTCGCGGGACTGGTGTCGGTCGGACTCCTCCCCGTCACCTTCGCGGCCGCCGCGGGCGGACCCAACATCGCCCTGGGCAAGTCGGTCAGTGCGAGCGGATCCCTCGGCGGGTACGGGGCCCCGGGAGTCACCGACGGCAACCAGGGCTCGTACTGGGAGGGGCCCTCGGCCACCTTCCCGACGTGGGTGCAAGTGGACCTCGGCAGCAGCGTCGCCGTCGACCAGGTGGTGTTGAAGCTGCCCGCCCCGTGGGAGGCGCGCACCGAGACGCTGACCGTGCAGGGCAGCACCGACGGGAACACCTTCACCACCCTGTCGGCCTCGGCGGGGCGGGTGTTCAACCCCGCCCAGTCCAACACGGTGACCATCGGGTTCGGCGCGGCGACGGTCCGCTACGTACGGGTCAGCGTCAGCTCCAACACCGGCTGGCAGGCCGCGCAGATATCCGAGCTGGAGGTGTACTCCGCCAACGGCAGCGGTGACCCCGGCGATCCCGGAGACCCGGGTACTCCGCCCCCCGCCGGCGTGAACCTCGCCAAGGGCAAGCCCATCGAGGCCTCCTCCACCACCCAGTCGTTCGTCGCGGCCAATGCCAACGACGACAGCGTCACCAGCTACTGGGAGGCGGGCGGCCAGCAGTCCACGCTGACCGTGAAGCTCGGCTCCAACGCCGACGTCACCGGAGTGGTCCTCAAGCTCAACCCCGACCCCGCCTGGGGGAACCGCACCCAGAGCTTCGAGGTGCTGGGCCGGGAGCAGTCGGCGAGCGGGTTCACCACCCTGAAGGCCCGAGCCGACTACGCGTTCAGCCCGGCCGGCAACCAGAACACCGTGACGGTCCCCGTCACCGGCCGCCTCGCCGACGTCCAGCTGAAGTTCTCCGGCAACACCGGGGCCGGTGGCGGTCAGGCCGCCGAGTTCCAGGTCATCGGCGCCGCCGCCCCGAACCCGGACCTGACGGTCACGGACCTCGCCTGGTCCCCGGCCACCCCCTCCGAGAGCGACGCCGTCACGGTCAACGCGACCGTCCGCAACACCGGTACGGTCGCCTCCCCGGCCACCACCGTCAACGTCAGCCTCGAAGGAGCGGTCGCCGGCAGCGCCCCGGTCGGCGCCCTTGCGGCCGGAGCCTCGGCCACCGTCCCGGTCTCCGTCGGCAAGCGTCCGATGGGCAGCTACACCGTCTCCGCCGTCGTCGACCCCGCCGGGACCGTCCCCGAGCAGAACGACACCAACAACAGCCGCACGGCCGCCGCGAAGCTCGTCGTCGGCCAGGCACCGGGTCCCGACCTGGAAGCCCTCTCCATCACCAGCAACCCGGCCAATCCGGCCGTGGGCGCCCCGGTCTCCTTCACCGTGGCCGTGCGCAACCGGGGCACCACCGGGGTGAGTGCGGGCACCGTCACCCGGCTGGTCGCCGGCGCCACCACCCTGAACGGCCCCACCCCGGCGATCGCCGCCGGTGAAACCGTCAACGTGCCCATCAACGGCACCTGGACGGCGGTCAGCGGCGGAGCCACCCTCACCGCCACCGCCGACGGCACCGGCCTCGTCGCCGAGACCAACGAGACGAACAACAGCCACTCCCGCGCCGTGGTCGTCGGCCGCGGGGCGGCGCTCCCGTACACCGAGTACGAGGCGGAGGCCGGCAGTTACACCGGCGCTCTGCTGCAGAGCGACGCCAAGCGCACCTTCGGGCACACCAACTTCGCCACCGAGTCCTCGGGCCGCGAGTCCGTACGCCTCTCCTCGGCCGGCCAGTACGTACAGTTCACCTCCACCAACCAGGCCAACTCCATCGTCGTGCGCAACTCGATCCCGGACGCCGCGAACGGCGGCGGCGCCGATGCCACGATCAGCCTGTACGTCAACGGCAGCTTCGCCCAGAAGCTGAACCTCTCCTCGAAGCACAGCTGGCTCTACGGCAGCACCGACAGCCCCGAGGGCCTGACCAACACCCCCGGCGGCGACGCCCGCAGGCTCTTCGACGAGTCCCACGCCCTGCTCGCGCAGAGCTACCCGCCCGGTACGACCTTCCGGCTCCAGCGCGACGCGGGCGACACGGCCTCGTACTACGTCATCGACCTGGTCGACCTGGAGCAGGTGGCCCCCGCGGCGCCCAAGCCCGCCGAGTGCACCTCGATCACCGACTACGGCGCGATCCCGAACGACGGCATCGACGACACGCTCGCCATCCAGAAGGCCGTGACGGCGGACCAGAACGGGCAGATCGCCTGCGTCTGGATCCCGCAGGGCCAATGGCGCCAGGAGCAGAAGATCCTCACCGACGACCCGCTGAACCGGGGCCAGTTCAACCAGGTGGGCATCAGCAACGTCTCCATCCGCGGAGCGGGCATGTGGCACTCCCAGCTGTACACGCTCACCCAGCCGCAGGACGCCGGCGGCATCAACCACCCGCACGAGGGCAACTTCGGCTTCGAGATCGACGACAACACGCAGATCTCCGACATCGCGATCTTCGGCTCGGGCCGGATCCGCGGCGGCGACGGCAACGCCGAGGGCGGCGTGGGCCTCAACGGCCGCTTCGGCAAGAACACGAAGATCACCAACGTGTGGATCGAGCACGCCAACGTCGGCGTCTGGGTCGGCCGCGACTACGACAACATCCCGGCCCTGTGGGGACCCGGCGACGGCATCGAGTTCAACGGCATGCGGATCCGCGACACCTACGCCGACGGCATCAACTTCGCCAACGGCACGCGCAACTCCACCGTCTTCAACTCCTCCTTCCGCACGACCGGTGACGACGCCCTCGCGGTGTGGTCCAGCAAGTACGTGAAGGACCAGTCCGTCGACATCGGCCACGACAACCACTTCCGCAACAACACCATCCAGCTGCCCTGGCGGGCCAACGGCGTGGCGATCTACGGCGGTTACGGCAACACCATCGAGAACAACCTGATCTACGACACCATGAACTACCCCGGGATCATGCTGGCGACCGACCACGACCCGCTGCCCTTCTCCGGGCAGACCCTGATCGCGGGCAACGGTCTCTTCCGCACCGGCGGCGCGTTCTGGAACGAGGACCAGGAGTTCGGCGCGATCACCCTGTTCCCGTCGAACCTGCCCATCCCGGGTGTCGTCATCCGCGACACCGACATCCACGACTCCACCTACGACGGGATCCAGTTCAAGACCGGCGGCGGGGTCATGCCCGACGTCAAGATCACGAACGTGACCATCGACAAGTCCAACAACGGGTCCGGCATCCTGGCCATGGGCGGAGCGCGCGGCAACGCCACCCTGTCCAACGTCACCATCACCGGATCCGCCCAGGGCAACATCCTGATCGAACCGGGATCGCAGTTCCTGATCAACGGTGGCTAGGGGCTGCCGACGGGTGAGAAGTCGAGCCGCCCGCCGATGAGGACCCGGCGGCAGTCGATGGATGGGCTACTGCGGCGGACCAGGTAGTCGTGGACGGTCTGATCGCCTGGGAGGTGAACGTCGACTCGACGGTGTGCCGGGCCCACCGGCGTGCCGTCGGGTCGGCAAAAGGGGGAGGGGTCAGATCCCGATTGGGCGTCTGTCCGGTACCCGTGTCCCGGGTACCGGGGACGCCCCCCGCTTGCAATCGATACGAAACGGATCGTTGCGTGATCAGTGTGTGGCTGAAATTGATGGCTGTCAACACGAGACGTAGCGTTGCGCTCGGCTAGGGTCGGTCCGTGAGCCCCGCAACCCGCAGCGAAGAGTCCCGGCAGGCCATCATCGAGGCCGCTTTCGGCCTCTGCGTGGAGCGGGGATTCGCCTCGATCACGATCGAGGGCATCGCGGCCCGGGCGGGCGTCGGAAAGACGACCATCTACCGGTGGTGGCCCTCCAAGGCCGCCATCCTCATCGAGGGCGTCGAGAAAGCCCGGGACGCCGCCGCCGGCTTTCCCGATACCGGTGACATCCATGCGGACCTGGTCGCTCAGACCTCGAGCGTCATGCAACTGTTCAACACGGAGTTCGGTGAGATCTGGCGGGGACTGATCGGCGCCGCCCAATCGGATGAGGCTGCGGCGGAGGGGGTCACCCGCATCCTGCGGGTCTCCATCGACGCATGCGTCGCGCGCCTCGCCAAAGCACGCGATGCCGGGCAGATCCGCGCCGACCTGGACCTCGAAATGGCGGTCGAACTGCTCTACGGGCCGATCTACCACACCTGGCTCCTGCGCACCCGCCCCCTGCCAGAGGCTTATATGGAAGCGGTTCTCGCCACGCTCCTGCCCGCGTTGGTACCTGCGCCCGACGGGCACTGACCTGCGCGTTTCGCTTGGCTCTGTTCTGTGTGTCGAGGGGGCGACTGATGAGGCGTCTGTTACCGCTGGTCGCTGTGGTGCTGGTACTTGGGGCGGTCGGCTGCGCAAGCACGTCGGCCGCGAATGGCTCTGGGGCAGACGCCGCTGAGGGGGCAAGGGCCCGTCGGCCGCTGTGAAGCCGTTGACCGCGGACGAGGCCCGCCGTGTGGCCGAGGAAGTCGACAAGCGTGCCGAGCACGAGAGCCAGGACCCGGAGGCGATCAAGGGGTACGCCGAAGGGCCGTGGCTTGACCACCTGCTCGCCGCCGCGGAGAACGGCAGGAAGTACGGGACGAGCACGCCGCCCGGGCCCAGCAACTCACCCGAGGTCGCACCCGCTGTCCATGCCTGGGCGGGCCCCGGTACGGGTGCCGGCGACCGGTGGATCCTGGCCGCGAGCGAGGTGAGCAGTCACACGGTCGGTGCCGCGCAGAACTCGGTCGAGCTGCGCTGGTCCCTCCACCACGAGGGTGAGGACGGCACTTGGCGTGTGGCCTTCAGAACCTTCGCGCCAACCGTCGGAGCACTGCCCGATCCGGCGATCGGACCCGACGGCCAAGCCGTCACCGGCGGTGACACCTCGAAGCTGGGCGCGGATCCGGCCGAGGTCTGCGGCCGTTACCACGACTACCGGAACGGCAAGGACGGTACGGACTCCTCGGCGGCGGGATGGGACGCGGACATCACCGCGGCGCGCGCGAAGCTCGCCGAAGCGCGCAAGGGGCTGCCCGAGCGGCTCGGGCGTCCGAAGTCCCTCACGACGGAGCAGGAGCCCACGCGCACGCCGTACGGGCCCCTGTGGCGGACCGCGGACGGGGGTGCGCTGGTGGCGTGCCTGTCCCTTCGATGGCAGCCGCTACAACGGCAGCTGAGCCGGGCCGGCGCCCCGGGGGCGGCTGAGCTGGGCGTAGCCCCTCGAGAGGAGCGCCAGACGCTCGGCCGTCCTACCGCTCCGGGGGCGAAGGCGCCGCAGGCGGCTGTGCGGTGTCCGCTTCCGGGTCGCCGGCCGGGCCGATGCGGATCTCGAAGTCGCCGCCGTACTCCTCGTGGCCGGCGGCCACGGCGACGGCGACGGCTTCCTCGCCCTGTTCGCCCTGGATGATGAGCGGGTCCTGGCGCAGGTCCCGTACGAGTGCCACGCACATGCCGATCATGACCAGGGTGAACGGCGCCGCCACGAGGATCGTCAGGTTCTGCAGTCCGGCGAGCGCGTCGCCCTTGCCGTTGCCGATGAGCAGCATGACGGCTGCGACGGCGCCGGTGACCACGCCCCAGAAGACGACCACCAGCCGGGCCGGTTCCAGGACGCCCTTCTGCGAGAGCGTGCCCATGACGATGGAGGCGGCGTCGGCGCCGGAGACGAAGAAGATGGCGACGAGGAGCATGACCAGCAGGCTCATTGCGGTGGCGATGGGGAACTGCTGGAGCAGCCCGAAGAGCTGTCCCTCGGGGGTGCTCTCCTTGTCGAGGCCGCCGCTCTCCCGGAGCTTCATGGCCGTGCCGCCGAAGACGGCGAACCACAGCAGGCTGACCGTGCTCGGCACGAGGATGACGCCGCCGATGAACTGCCGGATGGTGCGTCCGCGGCTGATCCGGGCGATGAACATGCCGACGAACGGGGTCCAGGAGATCCACCAGGCCCAGTAGAAGACCGTCCAGCTGCCCAGCCATTCGGCGACCTCGCCGGCGCCGGTGGCCTCGGTGCGGCCGATGAGCTGGGGGAGGTCGCCGAGGTAGGCGCCGAGGGAGGTGGGCAGCAGGTCGAGCACGATGATGGTCGGCCCGGCGATGAAGACGAACACGACGAGGAGGAGGGCGAGCACCATGTTGATGTTCGACAGCCACTGGATGCCGCGTTCCACGCCGGAGACCGCGGAGGCGACGAAGGCGACGGTCAGGACGGCGATGACGGCGACGAGGAGCGCGGTGCTGACCGACTCCATCCAGCCCAGCTCACGGAAGCCGCTGCCGATCTGGAGGGCCCCGAGGCCCAGCGAGGCCGCGGAGCCGAAGAGGGTGGCGAAGATCGCCACGATGTCGATGACACGGCCGATGCCGCCGTGCGCGTGCCGGGCGCCGATCAGCGGCTCGAACACCGCACTGATCGTCTGGCGGCGGTCGCGACGGAACGTGCTGTAGGCGATGGCGAGGCCGACCACCGCGTAGATCGCCCACGGGTGGAGCGTCCAGTGGAACAGAGTGGTGGCCATCGAGGTCTGCATCCGCTCGGCGGAGTCGACGGGGTGAGTGCCGGGCGGCGGCTCCTCGTAGTGCGCCAGGGGTTCGCTCACCCCGTAGAACATGAGCCCGATGCCCATGCCGGCGCTGAACATCATGGCGACCCAGGAGACGGTGCGGAACTCCGGCGGCTCGTCCTCGCGGCCGAGGCGGATCCGGCCGTAGCGGCTGATCGCCAACCAGAGGGCAAAGACGACGAAGGCGCTGGCGGCGAGCATGAAGGCCCAGCCGCCGTTGTGGATGAGCCCTTCGAGCAGGCTGCTCGACACGCTCTCCAGCGAGTCCGTCGCCACTGCGCCCCACAGGACGAAGGCGAGCGTCAGGCCTGCGGTGACCCCGAAGACCACCTTGTCCGTGCGGGAACGTTGATCGGCCTCCAACGGAGCCCCCTTCACCCAAGGACGGGAACCACATGTCGTGATGGAACGTCATGCAATACCCATTCAAGCCCATATCGGACCGTGAAGTGCGACCGAACGCGCCCGCCGCTCCCCTTGATGTCAGGAGGCGTGCTTCACGTGGCGGACCAGCCACATCAGCAGGGCGTCCAGGTCGGCGGCGGCCGAGAGGACCCGGTCGACCGCCTCGGGGGTGTGCAGCCACTCCTCGCAACCGAGGGGACGGGCGGCGATCAAAGAGCGGTGGCGCAGCAGGTTCGTGCGGGAGTGGTTCGTCGGATAGCCGCGCGGGGGACGTTTCATCACGTCCCCGGAGACGTCGTAGCCCTTCTTCCGCACGTCCTCGACGATGGCGGACAGTTCGCGGCCGCTCCCCTCGGAGGCCACGGCCTTGCGGAAATTGTCCACCTGGCCGGGATCGGGGTACCACCAGGCGCCCTGGATCCGCAGGCCGTCCAGGGAGAATCGGAGACCGATCTCGATCTTGCGGCCGAGCCGGATCACCCCGCTCTGGTGCTGCCACCACCAGGCGTCCGTGCGGTAGTGCCAGACGGAGAAGTCCTCGTACCGGGGGTCGGCGTCCGCGACCTCGTTGAGCAGGGCGATCATCGGCTGCCGGACCAAGCGTTCGCGGTCCGCGCGACAGCGCTCGCGGGTCGCGTGGGTCGGTTCGCCCTGGAGCTGCCACAACACGTCCATGGCCTGCTCAGGCCAGCCGGTGAACTGTCCGCGCATGCGGGAAGGCTAGCTCACCCGTCGTCCGCGCGAGCGGAGAGTGGGACGGGTGGGTTTCAGCCCTCGTTTCAGCCCTTGGCGCGCGTCCCGAGTTTGACCCACCTCGCCGTACTGGGTACGCCCTCGGCGTCGAGGAGGAACAGCATGTAGTAGCCGGGCGGGGCGTCGGCCGAGGTGGCCGGCGCCCGCAGGTCGATCGTGCGGCCGTGGACGCCGGTCATCCGCAGCTCCAGATGGCGCTGGCTGGTGTTCACCGCGTGGGTGACGGTGGTCGGCGCCAGCAGCACGGCCCGCCGCACACCGGAGGCCGTCGAGCTCTCCACGGAGAACTTCGCGTCGTGCGCGATCTCGCCCGCCGGAGCCCGGTCCAGTACGGGCCGGGCTCCCCGGTGCAGGTAGGCGGGCTCGTAGATCTCGATCGAGCCGTCCATGCCGTCCTTGATGTCCGGGTCGTTGGCGATCTGCTGGAGCTCGTCCCCGGTGACCATGACCCGGCCGTCCGGCAGCACCAGGGCGTTGGAGTGGTAGCCCCGCGGCAGCCGCTGGGCCGGTCCCAGCCCCCACCGGCCGTCCGCACCGCGCAGTTCGGTCTGGCGGAACTTCAGGTCGGCCTTCGGGTTGAACGGCCCGAACCCGTAATCCCTGGTGTCCTTCGCCCCGTTGACCGTCAGCAGCGTGCCGTCCGGCAGGATCAGCGTGTCGTCCTGGGTCCGGCCGAAGGCGCGCGGCTCCTGCGTGGTCCAGGCGCCGCCCGACAGCCGGTAGGTGTTCGGGTCGAGCGGATCCCCGCCCAGCACCAGCACCGAGTCGGGTCCGCGGAACCCTGCCGGCAGCGGCACGGCGGAGCCGTAGCCCCGGAAGTCGGCGGGCCGTCTGGGCAGATCCGTACGGGTCTCCGCGCGCGGGTCGAAGAGCCACTGCTGGTCGGCGTCGCGCCCCAGGCCGTAGATCATGCCGTCGCGCAGCGAGAACAGGTGCGGGTAGTCGTTGCGGAAGGGCGCGTCGGAGCGCATCCGCTGCACGGAGACGTCCAGCGGGATGTCGTACGGGCGCCAGGGCACCGGCTGCCCCAGCGCGGGGAACCGCTCCACCACCGGCGTGGGCGTCCCCGTGCCGCGCTCCGACTGGCCCGACATGATGATCTGGCGGCCGTCCGCGCCGGTCACCACCGACGGGTACCAACGGCCCACCGCCATATCGCGGTTGCGGTACCAGCCCTCGGTCCACGGGTCGAAGACGAAGGACAGCTTCGCTCCGCTGCCGCCCTTGCCTCCCGTGTTGCCGCCGAACACCCCCAGCATTCCGTTGGGCAGGAAGGAGTGCCCGGCACAGAAGAACGGAGCCGGGCGCGGGGCGTGCGTACCGTCGGGCATCAGCACGACGGGCGGGGTGACCTTCTTGAACGCCCGCGCGCCCGTCCCCTTCGCCGGATCCCACAGGTAGGCGCGGCCCGCGTTCGACGGTCCGATCCGGTCCGTGGGCCCGGTCTCCTTGGTCGGGTCGGTCTCCACCCGCGAGAAGGAGAAGAGCAGCACCTTGCCGGTGGGCAGCTGGGCGACGTGCACGCCGAAGTCGGGGGAGGGGAAGTACTCGGCGAACCGTCCCGAAACCGCTGCCTTGAAAGCGGAGTTGGCCTCGCGCTGCGAGGCGGCGAGCGAGGCCAGGCTCGCGTTCCGCCGGGACTGCGGGTACTCCACGGCGCCCCTGGCCGCCCGGCGCAGCTCGGCGTGGGCGCGCGCGTGGCCGACGCCGATCACGGCGGCCTCGGCCGCATCGGTCCCGCCGGCCGAGGCCGCCGGCCCTGCCGACTCCGCCGCACCGGTCACCCCGGTCACCCCGGTCCCGCCGTCCGTGTCGTGTCCCGGCGC
Organism: Streptomyces sp. NPDC058289; assembly: GCF_042880975.1. NCBI lineage: Bacteria > Bacillati > Actinomycetota > Actinomycetes > Kitasatosporales > Streptomycetaceae > Streptomyces > Streptomyces sp. NPDC058289. The sequence goes on along the minus strand of NZ_JBHVYI010000051.1, from coordinate 11,301 downwards.
TCCGGCGGCGGGCGGTGCGGTCGCGAGGACCAGGGCGCAGACGACCGCGGTCGCGGAGAGCAGGGCGGACCGGTGCAGGCGGCGCATGGGGCTCCTCGGCGCGGGCGGTTCCGTAGGGTGCTCATCATAGGAAATAACGGGATGAATAGGGTGACCTCACGTGCTCGGCGCCCCGCCGATGAGCCGTTCGGCCCTGCCCGAAGGGCTGCCCGAACGTTTCTCTGGTGAAAGGGCCCGGCCATCGGAGTGAGACCGCGCAACCGTTCACCGATCGGCCGGGTACGGACCGCTTCCATGGCCGGGTGATCAGAACACTGCGCACCGCGCTCGGCGCCGTCCTCGTGACCGGCGGCCTCCTCGCCCTCCTGCCCGCCTCCGCCGCCGGAGCGGCGGGCAGCCCGGCGGCCCCCGCCGCACCGGAGGACCGGGTCTCCGTCGACGTCGCCACGGTCAACGGCTCGGGATGCCGCCCGGGCAGCGCCACCGTCGCCGTGGCCGAGGACAACTCGGCCTTCACCGTCACCTACAGCGAGTACCTGGCCATGGCGGGCGGCAACAGCGCCCCGACCGACGGCCGCAAGAACTGTCTGCTCTCCCTGCTCGTACACGTCCCGCAGGGGTACACCTACGCCGTCGCCCAGGTCGACTACCGGGGATTCGGCAGCCTCCAGCAGGGCGCGATCGGCACCCAGAAGGCCAGTTACTACTTCCAGGGCATGAAGCAGACCGACTACCGCACCCACAAGTTCCAGGGCAAGCTCGACGACAACTGGCAGGCCACCGACACCACGGGCATCGAGGCCCTGGTCTTCGCCCCCTGCGGCGAACTGCGCAACTTCAACATCAACACCGAACTGCGCGCCGAGGTCGGCACCTCGGACCCGTCGACGACCAGCTACATGGCGCTCGACTCCACCGACGGCAGCATCAACAGCGTCTACCACTTCGCCTGGAAGAAGTGCCCGGCCCGCTGAGCCGGCCCGGCGCACTCCCCACGGGCGGCCGTGCGGGGCTCCCGCTCAGGAGTCTCCCCGCGCGGCCGCCTGCCGCTGCCGCTTGCTCAAGGGGGCCGGCGTGAGGTCCTGGGCCTGCGAGCTGAGCCGCTCGAAGCCGTACCCGTGCTCCGTCAGCCAGGTCTCCGCGGCGAGCTCTGCGTGGGCGGTCGCGTCCAGGACCGCACCGGGATTTCCGGGGGCCCGCCACTCCGACGGCCCAATCAGCGCGCGACCTCCGCGACCCGGGCGTCACCCGGTCGGCGCGGCTGCGACCTGGGGTTTCGCGCAACTGCCCGGCGTGCCGGGCGTGTCGCGTCCCGCTAGCGTCGGCAGCGTCCGGAGTCCTTGGATTCCGCGAGGGGGGTCCTGCTATCCGCCTGTGCGAGAGGCCGAGCCGATGCTGAAGGACGCTCCGATAGCCCAGATGGCCCCGATAGCCAGCCTGCTCCGTGTGGAGAAGGGCGTGGCCGCCCCCGAGGAACTCGCCGCGATCGCGGTGGTCGTCGCCTGCTTCGCCCGCCGCAACTCCACCGGAGCGGGAACCGCCCCGGGAGCGGAAACGGCCCCCGCCGGGGCCGCCCGCCGCCGGCGCCCCGCGCACCACGGCTCCGGCTGCTGGGCGGGCTGCTGGGCCTGCGGCTGACGCGGACCCGCACGGGTCCGCAGCCTCCATGAACGCCCCTGCCCCCGGCCCGCTTACGGGCCCGCGGCAGGGGGACCACTCGGCGTACGGGCCGCTCAGGCCCGGCGCAGCACCGTGGACAGCGCCTCGGACAGCGCCGCCTCCGCATCGGCCACCGGCCCCTGCGAGCGCCACGCGACGAACCCGTCCGGGCGCACCAGCACGGCGCCCTCCCGGGACATGGCGTGCACCTCGCTCCAGTCGGCGCCCTCCTCCTCCATCAGATCGGCGTCGGGAGCGTTCGCGGATCCCCCCGCGGCCGACCCGATGGCAGCGGACCCGATGGAATACGCGTCCAGCTTCACCGACAGCCGCTCGGCCACCCGTTCGGCGGCCGCCCGCCACGGCGAGCCCGCACCGCAGAGCAGTACGAAGGCGCGCTCGTACAGGTCCACCGTGGAGACCCGCTCGCCGTCGGCCCGCGTCAGCCACATGTGCGGGGCCCGGGTACCGGGGTCGCCCTTCATGCGCATCCCCTCCGGGATGACGGGCCGGTCCGGAGCCCCGCCGACGAAGGCGCCGCTCGGGTACGCGTAGGCCATCGCCGTCGTCAGGACCCCGCTGCCCGGTCCGCCGCCCATCGTGGGCGGCGGCGCGTACCCGGGGTGGCTGTGCTCCGCCGAACGGGCCGAGGCGCGCTCTGCGGTCGCCAGCGCCACCGGGTGCCGCTCGGCCCCGTAGGTCTCCAGCAGGGCCATGCCCGCCGATCCGTTCAGGACCGCCGCGATCTTCCAGGCCAGGTTGTGCGCGTCCTGGATGCCGGTGTTGGAGCCGAACGCGCCGGTGGGGGACATCTCGTGGGCCGCGTCGCCGGCCAGGAACACCCGCCCGGCCGAGTACCGCTCGGCCACCCGTTCGGCCGCGTGCCAGGGAGCCTTGCCGCCGATCTCCACGTCCAGGTCCGGCACGCCGATCGCGGCCCGGATCTGCTCCCTGCACCGCTCCTCGGTGAAGTCCTCCAGGGTCTCCCCCCGGTCCGGGTGCCAGGGGAGGTGGAAGACCCACTGGGTGTCGTTGTCCACCGGCAGCAGCGCCCCGTCCGCACCCGGCTTCATCAGGTAGCAGACGATGAACCGCAGATCGCCCAGCACCTCGACGAGCCGGCGCGAGCGGAAGGTGACGCTGACGTTGTGGAACAGCTCGCCGCTGCCCGTCTGGGGGATGCGCAACTGCTCGCGCACGGGGCTGCGCGGGCCGTCGGCCGCGATCAGGAAGTCGGCGCGCACGGTGATGTGCTCACCGGTCTCCCGGTCCTTGACCAGCGCGTTCACCCCGCTCTCGTCCTGGTCGAAGCTCATCAGCTCGGTCGAGAACCGCACGTCGGCGCCCTGGGCGCGGCTCTGCGCGGCGAGGATCGGCTCGATGTTGTTCTGGCTGCACACGCACCAGCCGGTCGGACTGAACTTGCTGAGCGCTCCGGCCGGGTCGATGGCCTTGACCAGCCACTTGTGGTCGCCGCCGAGCAGGGACTCCGTCTGCAGGATGCCCATGTTGTTCTCCAGCGCGGACGCCGCCTGCCGGATGGCGCCCTCCGCCCCGGCCACTCGGAACAACTCCATGGTCCGGGCGTTGATGCCGCGCCCGCGCGGGTGGTCGGAGGTACCGGCGTGCTTCTCCACTACCAGGTGCCTGATGCCGTGGCGGCTCAGGAACAGCGAGGTGGACAGACCCACGAGGGAGCCGCCCACGACGAGAACCGGTACGCGAACATCTGCCGTGTCTTCCATCAGCTGCGAGCTCCTGAATTCGGTGTGGGGGGATTGCACTCTTTTATGCCCCCGATCGCCGGCCAAGCCCAGGAGATACGCCGGTTGTCACCCGCTTGATCCGGAGATGTAGCGGTACGTCCCCACCCGGATGACGATGAGCGACAGCGGTTCCCCGAAGACACGCCGGCCTGCCGTCCCCGCGACGGCCGCCGGTCCGGGGCGGCCACTGCAGATGACGGACGAGGGTCCGTACGCGATGAAAATCCCCGCCCTCCTCCAGGGCCCTCACGAAGGAGTGAGCAGATGACGACCACCCTGTCCGAACGGGTGTCACAGTCCGCCTTCGACGGATCCATGCTCCGGGTCGTCCTGCTGATGGACCTCCACGAAGGAGCCCAGCAGCGGTTCTTCGAGGCGTACGAGCAACTGCGCCACGACATCGCGTCGGAACCGGGCCACATCAGCGACCAGCTCTGCCAGTCCTTCGAGAACCCCTCGCAGTGGCTCATCACCAGCGAGTGGGAGAGCGCCCCGCAGTACCTCGCCTGGGTCAACAGCGAGCACCACGCCGAGCAGGTGCGCCCGCTCGGCGCCTGCGCCCGCGCCATGCGCCCGCTCAAGTACACCGTCCTGCGCGAGACCGGCCGCGGCTACCAGGACGCGCAGCGGCCCACGGGTGCCCGGCTGCAGGAAGCGCCCCGGCTCGGCGCCGGCATCGTGCGCCACGCCCTGACCTTCACGGTCAAGCCCGGCAGCGAGAAGGACGTCGCCGCGATCCTCTCCAGCTACGCCTCGCCGGCGGCCGACGTCGACGGCCACACCCGGCTCCTGCGGACCTCGCTGTTCATGCACGGCAACCGGATCGTCCGTACCGTGGAGGTCCGCGGCGACCTGATGGCAGCCCTGCGGCACGTCTCCGAACAGCCCGAGGTACGGGCCGTCGAGGAGGCCATCAACCCCTACCTGGAGCAGGACCGCGACCTCGGCGACCCCGAGTCCGCCCGGATGTTCTTCATGCGGGCCGCGCTCCCGGCCGTCCACCACGTCGCCGCGCGCGAAGCCGGCGGCGCCGACCGCTCCGACGTACGGCGCCACGCGCTGTTCTACCCGGCCAAGCCCGGCTGCGGACCGGCGCTGGCCCGGTTCCTCGCCCGGCAGGACGAGGAAGCCGCCCACCGGTCCGACGCCCCGACCGTGAGCAGCAGCATCTTCCAGCGCGACGACATCGTCGTACGCCTCATCGACGTGCGCAGCCCGCACGGCGCCGGGCTGGAAACCGCCTTCGGCGTCCGGGGCCCGCGCAAGGCGGCCGTCCTCGCCCGCCTGATGGCCGGACCCGTCAGCGAGTCCGACGGGGTCGCGGCGTCCGCGGTCCGCCACACCATGAGCCTGATCACCGACCGCCGGGCCCCTGCCGAAGGCTGACGCGCAGCGGCATTCCCCACCGGCCGGCACCCCGGACCCCTCATCGCCGGACGACTCATCCCCGGACCCCCCACCCACCAGCCCCGTCCAGGCTCCCCACCGCCAGGAGGAACCCCCGCCATGACCAGACAACGCCCACCGCACATCGTGGACCTCAGCGAGACGCAGCCCAACACGAGGCGCGGCGGCGACCTGAGGGCCGTCCTGACACCGACCTCGGTGGGCTGCACCAGCGGCTTCATGGGTCTGGCCGTCATGGCGCCGGGCGAGCACATCGCCGAGCACTACCACCCGTACTCCGAGGAGTTCGTGTACGTGGTCGCCGGTGAGCTGGAGGTCGACCTCGACGGCGAGGCCCACCCGCTCCTCACCGACCAGGGACTCCTCGTCCCGATGAACGTGCGCCACCGGTTCCGCAACGTCGGCGGCACCGAGGCCCGCATGGTCTTCCACCTCGGACCGCTCGCCCCGGACCCGAAGCTCGGGCACGTGGACACGGAGGAGGCCGTCCACCCGGAGGGCTCCGCCTGGGAGCGGCCCCCGGACCGCGCGGGAGCGGTCTCGTGACCCGCCGACGCGTGGCCGTCACCGGGGTCGGCGTCGTCGCCCCCGGTGGGATCGGCGCCTCCGCCTTCTGGGAGCTGCTGTCCAACGGGCGTACGGCGACCCGCGGCATCACCCTCTTCGACCCGACCGGCTTCCGCTCCCGGATAGCCGCGGAGGTCGACTTCGACCCCGCCGCACACGGCCTCGGCGCCGAAGAGGCGGCCCGCGCGGACCGGTACATCCAGTTCGCGCTGGTCGCCGCAGCCGAGGCGGTGCGCGACGCCGGACTCGACCTCACCACGGACGAAGCCTGGCGCACCGGAGTCTCCCTCGGCACCGCCGTGGGCGGCACCACCCGCCTGGAGCACGACTACGTGGCCGTCAGCCAGTCGGGCGACTGGTGGGACGTGGACCACCGGCTCGCCGCGGCCCATCTGCACCGCGCCTTCACCCCGGCCACCCTGGCCTCCGCCGTCGCGGAGAAGACGGGGGCGCGCGGGCCGGTCCAGACCGTCTCCACCGGCTGCACCTCCGGACTCGACGCCATCGGCTACGCCTTCCACTCCATCGCCGAGGGCAAGATGGACGTCTGCATCGCCGGCGCCTCCGACTCACCCGTCTCGCCGATCACCGTGGCCTGCTTCGACGCCATCAAGGCCACCTCGCCCAACAACGACGACCCCGCCCACGCCTCCCGGCCCTTCGACGCCGACCGTGACGGCTTCGTCCTCGGCGAAGGCGGCGCCGTCCTCGTCCTGGAAGAGCTGGAACACGCCCGTGCGCGCGGCGCGACCGTCTACTGCGAGATCGGCGGCTACGCCACCTTCGGCAACGCCCACCACATGACGGGGCTGACCACCGAGGGCCTGGAGATGGCCCGCGCCATCGAAACCGCCCTCGCCCAGGCCCGCACCGACGCCCGCGAGATCGACTACGTCAACGCGCACGGCTCCGGAACCAAGCAGAACGACCGCCACGAGACCGCGGCGGTCAAGAAGGTCCTGGGCGACCACGCCTACAAGACGCCGATGACCTCCATCAAATCCATGGTGGGGCACTCGCTCGGTGCCATCGGGGCGATCGAACTGGCCGCCTGCGTCCTGGCGATGACCCACCAGGTCGTCCCTCCCACGGCCAACTACGAGACCCCCGACCCCGAATGCGACCTGGACTACGTGCCGCGCGTCGCCCGCGAACGCAAGCTGCGCAGCGTGCTCTCCGTCGGCAGCGGCTTCGGCGGCTTCCAGTCCGCGGTCGTCATGACCCGCCCCAAGGAGGAGGTGGTCTCGTGAGCGTCCGTACGGTCATCACGGGCATCGGAGTCGTCGCGCCCAACGGCATCGGCGCCGAGGCCTTCTGGAAGGCGACCCAGTCGGGCGCCTCGGTCCTGGGCCGCGTCACCCGAGAGGGCTGCGAACACCTCCCGCTGCGCGTGGCGGGCGAGGTACGGGGCTTCGACGCGGCCTCGATGGTCGAGGAACGCTACCTCGTCCAGACCGACCGCTACACCCACCACGCCCTCGCCGCGGCCGACCTCGCCCTGGAGGACGGCCGGCTCGGCCGGGCCGACTACGAGGACGACCCCTTCTCGGTCGGCGTGGTCACCGCCGCCGGGTCGGGCGGCGGCGAGTTCGGCCAGCGCGAGCTGCAACACCTCTGGGGTCAGGGACCGCGCTACGTCGGCCCGTACCAGTCGATCGCCTGGTTCTACGCGGCCAGCACCGGGCAGATCTCCATCCGCCGGGGCCTCAAGGGCCCCTGCGGGGTCGTCGCCGCCGACGAGGCGGGCGGACTCGACGCCTTCGCGCACGCCGCCCGGGCCATCAACCAGGGCAGCAAGGCCATGCTGGTCGGAGCCACCGAGGCGCCCCTGGCCCCGTACTCCATCGTCTGCCAGCTCGGCTACGAGGCACTGAGCACCCACGAGGACCCGGACCGGGCCTACCGGCCCTTCACCGAGAAGGCCTGCGGCTTCGTCCCCGCCGAGGGCGGCGCGATGTTCCTGGTGGAGGAGGAGCAGGCGGCCCTGCGCCGCGGTGCGTCCGTCCGGGCACTCCTGGCCGGGCACGCGGCGACCTTCACCGGCCCGCACCACCCCGAACGGGCCGACGCCTCCGCCGAGGGCCTGGCCCACGCGATCAAGGGCGCCCTGCGGGACGCGGGCTGCGCCCCCGAGGAGGTCGACGTGGTCTTCGCCGACGCGCTCGGCACCCCGGAAGCCGACCGGGCAGAGGCGGCCGCGATCGTCTCCGCCCTCGGAGCACACGGGCGCAAGGTGCCGGTCACGGCACCCAAGGCCGGGACGGGCCGGGCCTATTGCGCGGCCCCCGCCCTCGACACCGCCGCCGCGGTCCTCGCCCTGGAGCACGGCATCCTCCCGCCCACGCCGAACGTGTTCGACGTGTGCCACGACCTCGACGTGGTGACCGGCAGCGCCCGCCCCGCGGAGCTGCGCACCGCGCTCGTGCTGAGCCGGGGCCTGATGGGCTCCAACGCCGCGCTCGTCATCAAAATCCCCTCCTAGAGACAGAAGGAGCCGCTCATGTCCGAACGACTGACCGTCGAGGAGCTGGCCGCCCTGATGAAGTCCGGGGCCGGCATCACCGTGGACCCGGCCGACATGAAGAACCGCCCGGACTCCCTGTTCGACGACTACGGCCTCGACTCGCTGGGCCTGCTCGGCATCGTCGGGCTGCTGGAGAACCAGCGCGGCCGGGCCCTGCCCACCGACGCGGACCGCTGCAAGACCCCCAAGGAGTTCCTCGAACTCGTCAACACCAGCCTGATGACCGGAGCTTGAGATGGCAGGACACACCGAGAACGAGATCGTCGTCAAGGCGCCCATGGACACCGTCTGGGAGATGACCAACGATCTCGCAGGCTGGCCCGGGCTGTTCAGCGAGTACGCCTCGCTGGAGGTCCTGGAGGAGGACGGGCCCACCACCCGCTTCCGCCTGACGATGCACCCCGACGAGAACGGCACCGTGTGGAGCTGGGTCTCCGAACGCACTCCCGACCCCGTCACCCGCACCGTGCGCGCCCGCCGCGTCGAGACCGGCCCGTTCGAGCACATGGACATCCACTGGCAGTACTTCGAAGTCCCCGGCGGCACCCGGATGGTGTGGACCCAGGACTTCGCGATGAAGCCGCAGGCACCCGTCGACGACGCCGGGATGACCGACCGCATCAACACCAACTCCAAGATCCAGCTGGAACTGATCCGGGACAAGATCGAACAACGCGAACGCGAGAGCCGCACGCCCGCGGTCAGCCGCGTCTGAGACGAAAGGCAGCACACCGGATGCACCGCGCTCTCATCGTGGCCCGCATGGCGCCGCAGTCCGCCCCCGACATCGCCGAGCTCTTCGCGGCCTCGGACGCGGGCGAGCTGCCGCACCTCGTCGGGGTCACCCGCCGCAGCCTCTTCCAGTTCGGCGACGTGTACATGCACTTCATCGAGTCGGACCGGCCCCCCGGCCCGGCCATCGCCGAAGTGACCGGCCACCCGGAGTTCCGGGAGCTCAGCGACCGGCTCACCGCCTACGTCAGCCCGCACAACCCGGAGACCTGGCGCAGCCCGAAGGACGCCATGGCCCAGGAGTTCTACCGCTGGGAGCGTCCGGGCGCCTCCCGTACGGGCTAGCCGTACGGAGCGACCCGCGCGACCGGCAGGCCTCGGGCCCCGCACCCACTCGGGTGCGGGGCCCGCCACCATGCGAGAACCGGAAGAGACGCCTCAGGCCGAGCCGCGCAGCACCAGCGAGGTCGGGGTGATCACGGACCCCGGCACCCGGTGCGATCCCTGCGCCGGGTCCAGGGACCGCAGCAGCAGCCGGACCATCAGGCGCCCCATGCCCTCGATGTCCTGGCGCACGGTCGTCAGCGGTGGATCGGCGCTCTCCGCCACCAGCTCGGCATCGTCGAAGCCGACCAGCGCCACGTCCCCCGGCACGGACCGGCCCCGCTCGCGCAGCACGCCCAGCGCGCCCGTCGCCATCAGGTCGTTCGCGGCGAACACCGCGTCGAGATCCGGGCAGCGCTCCAGCAGTTCGGCCATCGCCCGTGCTCCGCCCACCGTGGTGAAGTCCCCCTCGGCGATCAGCGCCGGATCCGCGTCGAGCAGCACGTCCCGGTACCCGTCGAGCCGGTCGGTCGCCGAGGTCTGGTCCGGCGGGCCGGCGATGTGCGCGATCTGCCGCCGCCCCCGGGACACCAGGTACCGTACGGCCTCGCGCGCGCCCCCGCGGTTGTCGGCGTCGACGTACGACAGCGGACCGTACGGTGCGGCTCCGTCGGCCTGCCCGGTCCAGCCGGGCCGCCCTCCGTAGACGGTGGGCATGCCGATGCGGCGCGTGATCGCGGGCAGTGGGTCGTCGGTGTGCAGCGAGAACGCGAGCGCGCCGTCGACGTGACCGCCCGCCAGGTACCGCTCGATCCGGTCGTAGTCCCCGCGGTGCTCGACCAGGAGCAGCACCAACTGCGTGTCGTGTGCGGTCAGTTCCTTGCTGATGCCGCGGATCTGCCGGGAGAAGAAGGGGTCGGAGAAGATCCGGATCTCCGGCTCCGCGATGATCACCGCGACCGCGCCGGTACGCCGGGTGACCAGCGTGCGGGCCGCGTGGTTGGGCACGTAGCCGAGGTCCAGGACGGCCGCGCGGACCTTGTCCACCAGGTGCGCGCGGACGCCGTCGCCGCCGTTGACGACCCTGGATGCGGTGGCCCTGGACACCCCGGCGCGCGCCGCCACCGCTTCCAGGGTGGGCCGGCCGGCGGGAACCTGTTCGGCCACGGGCGCTCCTCGTGCGTGTCCGGGGGCGGCGGCCCGGGCCCTGGGGGCCCCGGCCCTGTCGGACAGCAGGGTAACCCGTACCGCCGGGAACGCTGAGAGCGCTCTCACGGCAGCCTGTGCGGCGGTGGCGCAAGTCCGATTACGGCCGTTCCCGCGAAAAGCATGAACTGCCAAGGCCCTCTTGTGAGTTGGGCTGGGGATCCCAACAATGCGCATGACAACCGAAGGATCTTCGGTCGCATTGTCACCCAGAGGGGAACCCCCACATGAACAAGCCTCTCGCCGGCGCCGCGTTCGCCCTGCTCCTCACCGGAGCGGCGGCCTCGCCGGCCGTGGCCCAGGCACCCCGGGACACGCTCGCACCCGCCGTCGCGGTCAACTTCGCCGGTACGGTCGCGCTCAGCAACTGCTCCGGCTCCGTCGTCCGCGTGCCGAACTCGCTGCCGTCCGACCCCGCGCTCGTCCTGTCCAACGGCCACTGTCTGGAGTCCGGCATGCCGGCGGCCGGACAGGTCGTCAAGGACAAGGCGTCCAGCCGCTCCTTCTCGCTGCTGAACGGCTCGGGATCCAAGGTCGCGACGCTGCGCGCGAGCAAGATCTCGTACGCCACGATGACCGACACGGACATCTCGATCTACCAGCTGACCAAGACCTACGCGCAGATCAGCAGCCAGTACGGCATCAGCGCGCTCACCCTGAACGACGCCCACCCGGTGCAGGGCACCGCGATCAAGGTGGTGTCCGGGTACTGGAAGCGAACGTACAGCTGCAACGTCGACGGGTTCGCCTACCGCCTCAAGGAGGGCGAGTGGACCTGGAAGGACTCCCTGCGCTACACCTCGTCCTGCAACACCATCGGCGGCACCTCCGGCTCCCCGGTGATCGACACGACGACGGGCAAGGTGGTCGCCGTGAACAACACGGGCAACGAGGACGGCGGGTCCTGCACGATGAACAACCCGTGCGAGGTGTCCGAGAGCGGCGCCGTGACGGTCCGCCAGGGCATCAACTACGCGCAGCAGACCTACATCATCGTCCCCTGCGTGGGCCCCGGTAACACGATCGACCTCAACCGCCCCGGCTGCACGCTCCCCAAGCCGTAGGGAACGCGTCGGGGCCCGCCCGGAATCCGGACGGGCCCCGACGCCCGGCGGG
>NZ_JBHVYI010000050.1:29453-66186 GCF_042880975.1 Streptomyces sp. NPDC058289 | reverse complement strand
GATGTGTATAAGAGACAGCGATGCGGACGGGGGCCGTTCCCGTGTTCCGGGCCGGTTGTTCGGGCCGGTTTACGGCTCGAACTTGTAGCCGAGACCGCGGACCGTGACCAGGTAGCGCGGGGCACCCGGGCCGGGCTCGAGCCCCTCCCACACGCACCCCTCGCACCGCTCGGCCCCAAGGGGCCTCCCGGGCTTCGGGACGCTGCGCCGGCCTCCGACCGGCGACAGCCGCACCCGCCGTCTACGGCTTACGGCTCGAACTTGTAGCCGAGACCGCGGACCGTGACCAGGTAGCGCGGGGCACCCGGGTCGGGCTCGATCTTGGCGCGCAGGCGCTTCACGTGGACGTCCAGGGTCTTGGTGTCGCCGACGTAGTCGGCGCCCCAGACCCGGTCGATGAGCTGCATGCGGGTCAGTACGCGGCCCGCGTTGCGCAGCAGCATCTCCAGCAGGTCGAACTCCTTCAGCGGGAGGTCCACCTTGGCTCCGGAGACGGTGACCACGTGGCGGTCGACGTCCATCCGGACGGGGCCCGCTTCCAGGGCCGCCGGGGTGACCTCTTCCGGCTCGCCGCGGCGGCGCAGGACCGCGCGGATGCGGGCGACCAGCTCCCGCGAGGAGAAGGGCTTCGTGACGTAGTCGTCGGCTCCTATCTCCAGCCCGACGACCTTGTCGATCTCGCTGTCCTTGGCGGTCACCATGATCACGGGGACGTTGGAGCGGCCGCGCAGCTGCCGGCAGACCTCCGTGCCGGGCAGGCCGGGGAGCATCAGGTCGAGGAGGACGAGGTCGGCGCCGTTGCGCTCGAACTCGTCGAGCCCGTCGGGCCCGGTCGCGGCGATCGCGACCTCGAAGCCCTCCTTGCGGAGCATGTAGGACAGGGCGTCGCTGAAGGATTCCTCATCCTCGACGACGAGCACTCGGGTCACGGAAGGACCTCCGGGGCAGGGATGGCTGGTGCGGTGTGAGGTTCGAGCTGGGGGCGGGCGGGTGCGGAGGCCGTTGCCGGGGCCGGCGCGGCCGCTTCGGGGAGTCGCAGGGTGAACGTGGAACCCTGGCCCTCCGAGCTCCAGACCGACACCTCCCCGCCGTGCGAAGCCGCTACGTGCTTCACGATCGCAAGGCCCAGGCCGGTTCCTCCCGTGGCACGGGAGCGGGCCGGGTCCACGCGGTAGAAGCGTTCGAAGATGCGCTCGCGGTCCTTTTCCGGGATGCCTATGCCCTGGTCGGTCACGGCTATCTCGATCAAGTCTCCACCCGGCGCGGTGACCCGGCGCGCGGCGATGCCGACGCGGGTGCGGGCGGGGCTGTAGTTGACGGCGTTCTCGACCAGGTTTCCGAGGGCGGCCGCGAGCTGCCCCCGGTTGCCCCATACCCGCAGGTCGGCGGTGCCGCCGGCGGCCATGGTGATCTGTTTCGCGGAGGCCGTGTGGCGGCAGCGGTCTATGGCCTCGGCCACGAGCGTGTCCACACGGACGGGTTCCGCGTCCTCCAGGGGGTCGTCGTTCTGTACCCGGGAGAGGTCGATGAGTTCTTGTACGAGGTTGATGAGGCGGGTCGCCTCGATCTGCATGCGGCCGGCGAAGCGGTGCACGGCCTCGGGGTCGTCCGAGGCGTCCATGACGGCCTCGGAGAGCAGGGAGATCGCGCCGACCGGGGTCTTGAGCTCGTGCGACACGTTCGCGACGAAGTCGCGGCGTACGGCCTCGATGCGGCGGGCCTCGGTGAGGTCCTCCACGAGGAGGAGCACCAGGCGGGAGCCGAGCGGGGCGACGCGCGCCGAGACGGCGAGCGCTTCGCCGCGGCCGGTGCCGCGCCGGGGCAGGTCGAGCTCGACCTGGCGTATCTCCCCGTCGCGCCGGGTGTCACGGGCCATGTGGAGCATGGGCTCCACGGCGAGCTTGCCGCCGCGGACCAGACCGAGGGCATATGCCGCCGAGCTGGCCTTGACCACCGCGTCCCCCTCGTCGAGCACGACGGCGGAGGAGCGGAGCACGGAGAGGACGGTGTCCACTCCTGGTGGGAGCACCGCATTGATGTCGGGGCGCATGGAGCTCCGGGTGGGGCGGGCTTGGTCGCGCTCGCTCCAGCGGAACGCCAGCATCGCGATCACACCGGTGCAAAGACCGGCGATCGCTGCAGCTGCGGCGACCGCCGCGTTCACGTCCATGACTCCAGGTTAAGCAGGCCGGAGGACACTTCCACAGCCGTTCGGGTGGCACCTCGAACAGTCGTCGCCCAGAGTTCACCCTGCCGACCGTGCTGATTCACTTGGGATGCCGGAGTCGGTCGCGTTCGGGGTTCACCGTGGCAACGTGGGGCCGATGGCCGCACCGGCCCGCTCCCCGGGCAGTACTTGCAGTAGGCAGTAGTAGGTCGTAGTAGGTCGAGAGAGGGACACGAGACATGCGTGACGCGTACCACGAGGAACTGGACTCGATCGGTGAAGGCCTGGTCGAGATGGCCCGGCTGGTCGGCTCCGCCATCGGGCGGGCCACGACCTCCATGCTCGACGCCGACCTGAAGCTCGCCGAGAGCGTCATCGCCGCCGACCAGAAGGTGGACGACCTCCAGCACGACCTGGAGGCCCGTGCCATCGCGCTGCTCGCGCGTCAGCAGCCGGTCGCCACCGACCTGCGCATCGTCGTCACCTCGCTGCGCATGAGCGCCGACCTGGAGCGCTCCGGCGACCTGGCGCAGCACGTGGCCAAGCTCGCCCGGCTGCGCTTCCCGGACACGGCGGTCCCGCGCGACCTGCACGCGACCATCCTGGAGATGGGGCAGCTCGCGCAGCGGCTGATGGCGAAGGCCGCCGAGGTCATCATCACGAAGGACGTCGACCTGGCGCTCCAGCTGGAGCAGGACGACGACGAGATGGACCAGCTGCACCGCACGCTGTTCCAGCACCTGATGGACGACCGCTGGAAGCACGGCATCGAGACCGCGGTCGACGTGACCCTGCTGGGCCGCTACTACGAGCGCTTCGCGGACCACGCGGTGTCGGTCGCCAAGCGCGTGGTCTACCTGGTGACGGGCGAGCACGCGGACGAGCTCCAGGCACCCACGCAGGTCGAGGGCGTCTGAGCCGGAGGGCCACCGGGGGCCGGATCGACACCGGGGGCCGGATCGACGCCGCGGGCTGGATCAACAACGAGCCCCCAATGCGCCGTTGACGCAGGAGCCCGGCTGGGCATGAATGAGGGCGAAGGCACAACGCCTACGAGGAGGATCCATGTCCGATTCCCCCGTCCCCATCACCCCGGAGCAGGAAGCGCAGCCCCCGGAGGGCCTGCGCCTGCGCTTGCCCCTGCTCGCGGCCTGCGGCTGCGGCTCGGGCTGCGGCTGCGGCTGCCAGTCCGGCGCCCCCTGCCAGTGCGGCGGCTGAGGCCACCCGCCTGGTCACCCGTACGCGAAGGGCCCCGTCCGACACCCGTCGGCCGGGGCCCTTCGCAGCGGTCCCGAGCAGGAAACCGAAACGCAGACGGAGAAGGAGACGCAGACGGCCATGCGCCACGGCCATCCCGGCAAGGAGCAGCTGCGACGCAACTTCGACATGGCGCGCGGAAATGGACCGCAGAATCGCCGAACGCGCCCCCGCCCCCCGAGCCCATCGAGCCCACCGACGGACCGGGAGCCGCTCCCCCGCCCCGCACCGTGACGACGGTCGTGCGCGGAGGTTACCGCTTCAGCGCCCGGTACCGCTTGAGGAGCGCGGTGATCTTCGTGTGGTCTGCCGCGCCGTTGAGCTCGGTGAGCAGGTCGTCGGGGCACAGCTCGTAGTGGTCGCCCCACCAGCGGCGCCCCTTGTTGTCCCAGATCCGGTAGCCGCCCGGCACCCCCCTGGCCACGTAGCGCCGCCGACTCACGCCCGTACTCCCATGTCTCCCCCTGCCGTTCGGCGATGGTCCCGCGCCATCCTGCGCCCATCGGCCCGTGCCCGGCCGGGATTTTTCGGCGTCGAACTGCGTCCCCGCCGGCTGCGTCCGAATGCGTGCTCCGAAGTGCCCGGCCCTCCCGGCCTGCTTAGCGTCGTCATGTCGTGCCGCACAGCCCGCGGCACCCGAGGTGACTGGGAGAAACCGTCGTGGCAATCGCGATGAACCTTGCGTGGTCCGAGCTCACACCCGAGTTGTACGACGCCGCCCGCTCCCGGGTGGGGTGGGAGGAGGACGTTCCGGACGGCCTGGTGCTGCACGCCGCCTGGTTCGCCGACGACGGCTTCCACGCGCTCGACATCTGGGAGTCGGAGGACCACTTCACCCGGTTCATCGCCGACCGGATCGCACCCGTGATCAAGGGTGAACTGGGCGTCCAGAGCGACCCCCACGTGTCCATTTCCCCCCTGCACAGGCGCTTCGTCGTCCCCGGCGTGACCGGCGGTGCCTGAGCGGGGCAATGAGAAGTCCCCCTCCTCCGAGGACCGGCGGACGGGGGGCTGCCCAGAGACCGGGACAGACGAATGCCCCCGATCCGCGCGGTGTGCGCAGGTCGGGGGCAGGTCGCTTCGGCTACTTCTTCTTGCCCTGGTTCTTGACGGCCTCGATGGCGGCCGCCGCGGCGTCCGGGTCGAGGTAGGTGCCGCCCGGGTTGAGGGGCTTGAAGTCGGCGTCCAGCTCGTAGGAGAGCGGGATGCCGGTCGGGATGTTCAGGCCCGCGATGTCCTCGTCGGAGACGCCGTCGAGGTGCTTGACCAGCGCGCGCAGGGAGTTGCCGTGCGCGGCGACCAGGACGGTGTGGCCGTCCAGCAGGTCCGGGACGATCGAGTCGTACCAGTACGGGAGCATGCGGACGACGACGTCCTTGAGGCACTCGGTACGCGGGCGCAGCTCCGGCGGGATGGAGGCGTAGCGCGGGTCCCCGGACTGCGAGAACTCCGTACCGTCTTCGAGCGCCGGCGGCGGGGTGTCGTACGAGCGGCGCCACAGCATGAACTGCTCCTCGCCGAACTCGGCGAGGGTCTGGGCCTTGTCCTTGCCCTGGAGGGCGCCGTAGTGGCGCTCGTTGAGGCGCCAGGAGCGGTGGACCGGGATCCAGTGGCGGTCGGCGGCCTCCAGCGCGAGCTGGGAGGTGCGGATCGCACGCTTCTGGAGGGACGTGTGAACCACGTCGGGGAGAAGTCCGGCGTCCTTCAGGAGTTCGCCACCGCGGACTGCCTCCTTCTCGCCCTTCTCGTTGAGATTGACGTCCACCCAGCCGGTGAACAGGTTCTTCGCGTTCCATTCGCTCTCGCCGTGGCGGAGGAGGATCAGCTTGTACGGTGCGTCGGCCATGCGTACGAGCCTAATGGACGCACCCGTCCGCCCGCGCGCGGTGTGTACGGCGTGCGGACGGTCCCCGATTGACGCCGGCCGTCAATCCAGTGGCTCCGCGGGGCCGCGATCCGTAGGGTCCGAACGAGTAGAGGGACGCTTACATCTCCGGGGGGATTCCATATGTCCGTTGCCAGTGTGAGACGGGCCGCCCGCGAGAGCGTGGCGGGTCTGCCCCGGGAGTTCTGGTGGCTCTGGACGAGCACGCTGGTCAACAGGCTCGGGGCCTTCGTCGCCACATTCATGACCTTGTACCTGACCCTGGAGCGGGGCTATTCGGCCTCCTTCGTGGGACTTGTGGTGGCTCTCCACGGGCTCGGCGGTGTGGTGTCCTCACTGGTCGCCGGCGTGCTCACGGACCGGCTGGGCCGGCGGCCCACGCTGATGGCGGCGCAGGCGTCGACCGCGTTCTCGGTGGCGCTGCTCGGGTTCATGGAGCACCCGGCGGCGATCGCGGCGGTGGCGCTGCTGGTCGGCATGACCTCCAACGCCTCGCGGCCGGCGGTGCAGGCGATGATGGCCGACATCGTCCGCCCGGAGGACCGGGTACGGGCCTTCGCGCTGAACTACTGGGCCATCAACCTCGGCTTCGCCGTCAGCGCGACCGTGGCGGGCTTCGTCGCGGAGTACAGCTACCTGGCCGGGTTCCTCGGCGAGGCGGCCCTGACGCTGGTCTGCGCGGTGCTCGTCTACCTCAAGCTGCCGGAGTCCCGGCCGGAGAAGACGGCGGCGGAGAAGGCAGCCGCCGAGCCGGAGGTCCGCCTGGGGACGGTGCTGCGGGACGGTCGGTTCATGGGTGTGGTCGGGCTGTCGTTCCTGATCTCGCTGATCTTCATGCAGGGCTCGTTCGGACTGCCCCTCGCGATGGGCGCTGCCGGGTTCTCCACGGCCGACTACGGCCTGGTCATCGGCGTGAACGGCCTGCTGATCGTGGTGCTGCAGATCCCGGTCACCCGGTTCATCGAGCACCGAGATCCGCAGAAGCTGCTGGTCATCTCGGCGCTGCTGGCCGGGTACGGGTTCGGGCTGACGGCCTTCGGCGGCTCGGTGTGGAGCCTGGCGCTGACCGTCTGCGTGTGGACGCTGGCCGAGATCGTCAACTCCCCGACCCAGATGGGCCTGGTCGCGCGGCTCTCCCCGCTGCACGGACGCGGCCGCTACCAGGGCATGTACACGATGTCGTGGGCGGTGGCCTCGCTGATCGCGCCGCTGATGGCGGGCTTCACGATCGAGCACTTCGGCGCGGCCTGGCTGTGGGGCGCGACGGCGGTCCTGGGGACCGTGGCCGCGGCGGGCTACTGGCTGCTGATGCGGGGGCTCTCTGACGAGGAGCCGGCAACGGGGGCGGGCGGCTCCACCCTGACCGCCATCGCGGCGAAGCCGGCCCCTGCGACCGCCGTCACCCCTGATGCCGCCGGAGTCTGAGGCGGGGGACGGACCGGAGTACCGTGCGGCGCCGTTCCCGGGGGCCCCGCCCGCGGACCCCCGCGCTTCGAACGCCGGCGGGGCTGCATCGGGTCAGGCCGACGGCTGCGTCAGGTTCTTGAAGGCGTCGAGGTTGCGCGTGGACTCGCCCCGCGAGACCCGCCACTCGTACTCCCGCCGGATCGCGCTCGCGAAACCCAACTCCAGCAGGGTGTTGAAGGCCCCGTCGGCCGCCTCCAGGACCGTGCCGAGGAGCCGGTCGAGGTCGTCGGGGGTGATCACCGACAAGGGGAGGCGGGCCGTCAGGTAGACGTCGCCGAGCGCGTCGACCGCGTAGGCCATGCCGTAGAGCTTGAGGTTGCGCTCCAGCAGCCACCGGTGGACGCCGGCCTCGTTCTCGTCCGGGTGGCGGATCACGAAGGCGTTGACCGACAGGGAGTGCTTTCCGGCCTTCAGCGAGCAGGTGGTGCTCAGCTTGCGGGTACCGGGGAGCTGGACCACGTACGAGCCCGGCGACGGGCTCTCCCAGCTCAGTTCCGCGCCGGTCAGCGTCGCTTCGATGATCGCGGCGGTGTCGGTGCTGTGGGAGGGGTCAGCGTCAGCCATGGTGGGAGCGTACGTGACGGCGGTGATCGTGCATCGCCCCCGTGTACACGTCGGCCGTGCCGCTCGCGGCGGTGTCCCAGCCGAAGAACTGCGCGTGCCGCGCGGCCGCCGCGCCCATCCGGTCCGACAGCTCCGGCTCGTCCACGAAGCGCCGTAGCTCGCGGGCGTAGTCCACCGGATCGTGCCCGGGTACGAGGATGCCCGTCACCCCGTCGTTGACGGCGACGGGCAGCCCGCCGACGGCCGCGGCCAGCACCGGCGTGCCGGTGGCCTGCGCCTCTATGGCGACCAGCCCGAAGGACTCGTTGTACGAGGGCATGACCAGGACGGACGCCGCCCGGAACCAGTCCGCCAGCGCGTCCTGCGCCACCGGCGGGTGGAAGTGCACGAGGTCCGCGATCCCGAGCTTGGCCGCGAGCTTCTGCAGCCCCTCCGGCTTCGCGAGCCCGCTGCCGCTCGGCCCGCCGACGACGGGCACGAACAGCCGGGCGCGCAGCTGCGGTTCCCGGTCCACCAGCTCCGCCACGGCCCGCAGCAGGATGTCGGGGGCCTTGAGCGGCTGGATGCGGCCCGCGAAGAGCGGGATGACGGCGTCCTGCGGCAGCCCGAGGCGTGCGCGGGCCGCGGCGCGGCCGTCGGCGACGGTGAAGCGTTCGAGGTTCACGCCGGGGTGGACGACGGCGACCTTGCCGGGGTCGGCCGCGTAGTGGCGGACGAGCTCGTCGGCTTCCTCGGCGGTGTTCGCGATGAGCCGGTCGGCGGCGTCGACGATCTGCGTCTCGCCGATGACGCGGGCGGCGGGCTCGGGGGTGTCGCCCTCGGCGAGCGCCGCGTTCTTGACCTTGGCCATGGTGTGCATCGCGTGGACGAGCGGCACGCCCCAGCGCTCGGCGGCGAGCCAGCCGACGTGGCCGGAGAGCCAGTAATGGGAGTGGACCAGGTCGTAGTAGCCGGGACGGTGACCGGCCCAGGCCTGCATGACGCCGTGGGTGAAGGCGCACAGCTGGGCCGGCAGCTCCTCTTTGGCGAGGCCCTCGTACGGGCCCGCGTCCACGTGCCGTACGAGGACTCCGGGCGCGAGCTCGACCACGGGCGGCAGGCCGCCGGTGGTGGCGCGGGTGAAGATCTCGACCTCGATGTTGATCGCGGCGAGGCGCCGGGCC
This sequence comes from Streptomyces sp. NPDC058289, assembly GCF_042880975.1. Classification (NCBI taxonomy): domain Bacteria; kingdom Bacillati; phylum Actinomycetota; class Actinomycetes; order Kitasatosporales; family Streptomycetaceae; genus Streptomyces; species Streptomyces sp. NPDC058289. The sequence continues at coordinate 57,683 of NZ_JBHVYI010000050.1, read as the reverse complement.
AGCTCGACGATGTAGACGTTCATCCCGCCGGCGTCGCCGGTGCCGGGCTGGTGCAGCGGTGAGGTGTGCACGCTGAGCATGGCGACGCGGCGCGGCTTGCGGTGACCGCCGACGGCGGCGGGCAGGCGCAGGCGGGGCGGCTCGTGGCGGGTGCCTGAACGGGCCGCGGCGAACCGGCCGCCGATGCTGCCGCCGATGCGGGACACGTACTGGCTCAAGGGAGCAGTTCCTCTCGCTCGGACGGCATGACACGGAGAGCGCTGTCGCGCTCTTCTAGGAGTGCAACCCGGACGGCCGTCCCCCGCATTCCGGGACGGGCGGTTTTCCTGCTCCCGTGCCGGATTTTTATCGCGCGGGAGCGCTCCGCTTACTCTCTGCACATGGCCTCCCGCTCCACCCCTCCCCCTCGTCGCCCCGTCGGCACGGTGACCCGCGGGACGACGAACCCGAACCGCCTGCGCCGCATGGATCGCTGGATCGCGGCGACGCACGGGGCGGCGCTGCGGCGCGCGGACGACCCGGTCGCGGTGGACCTCGGCTACGGGGCCGCGCCCTGGACCGCGGTGGAGCTGCTGGCACGGCTGCGGGAGGCGGCTCCGCGGGTGCGGGTGGTCGGCATCGAGATCGAACCGGCCCGGGTGGCGGGCGCCAAGCCGTACGAGCGGGAGGGCCTGAGCTTCAGGCACGGCGGCTTCGAGGTGCCGCTGGACGGCGGGGTGCGGCCGGCGCTGATCCGGGCGGCGAACGTGCTGCGCCAGTACGACGAGGAGCAGGTCCAGGCCGTGTGGGAACGGCTGTGTTCCCGGCTGGCTCCCGACGGGCTGCTGGTGGAGGGGACCTGCGACGAGATCGGGCGGCGACACGTGTGGGTCGCGCTCGGGCCCGAAGGGGCGCGCACGGTGACCTTCGCGACCCGGCTGGGCTCCCTGGAGCGCCCCTCAGACCTGGCGGAGCGGCTGCCGAAGGCGCTGATCCACCGCAACGTGCCGGGCGAGCCTGTGCACGCGTTCCTGCGCGACTTCGACCGGGCGTGGGCGGCGGCCGCTCCGTACGCCTCCTACGGTGCGCGGCAGCGCTGGATCCGGACGGCGCGGGCGCTGTCCGGGGACTGGCCGCTGGCGGACGGGCCGGTGCGGTGGCGTCAGGGGGAACTCACGGTGCAGTGGGAAGCGTTGAGGCCTTCGGGGTGACGGTGGCCACCGGGGCCAGGGGGGCCGCGGGGGCGATCGGGGCGCGTCGGATGGCTATCCACAAGGGTGTTGGAATTCACCGACTCATGGCACCATCCCGAAGGCAATCACAAGTTACTGACGATTAATCAATCCGGTGTCTGGGGGGACCATGAGGAAACGACGACGGGGTTCGATCGCCCTCACTTTGCTCTGCGCGATGGCGCTGCTGTCCGCGCCCGGCGCACTGGCCGGCACCGCGTTCGCCGCGCCGGAGCCCCAGCAGGGCAAGTCCCTGGAGCAGGTCCGCAAGGAAATAGAGGGCCTCTACCGCGAAGCCGGCACGGCCACGGACGCCTTCAACCTCGCCGAGAGCGAGACCAAGACGCAGTCCGACAAGATCGTGGAGATCGCCAACCTGGTCCTCGCGGGCCAGGACCGCATCACCGCCCTGAAGGGCCGCGCGGGGGCCGCCGCCCGCGCCCAGTACCGCTCGGGCGGGCTGCCGCCGGGCGCGCAACTGGCCCTGAGCAACGACCCGACGCAGTTCCTGGACGGCAACGACCGGCTGCGCCAGGGCGAGAAGGCCACCTCGGACCTGCTCTCCGAGCTGAACCGCACCCAGACCGACTTGCAGCAGTACGCGCGGGACGCGAGCGCGCACTGGGAGACCCTGGAGGCCAACCGGGTCAAGCAGGAGGCCGCGAAGAAACAGGTCGAGGACAAGATCAAGGCGGCGGAGGAGCTCGAGAGCAAGCTGGAGGCCGAGCAGAAGGCCCGGCTGCTGGAGCTCGAGGCGGAAGCGCAGCGCAAGGCGCAGAACGACTGGCTGTCCCGGGGCGCGATGACCGGCTCCACGGGCGCCGCGGCCACCGACGCGGGCAAGCGGGCCGTGCAGTTCGCGACCGCCCAGATGGGGAAGCCGTACGTGTGGGGCGCGGAGGGACCCGGTTCCTTCGACTGCTCCGGGCTGACCTCACAGGCCTGGCTCGCGGCGGGCAAGGGGATCCCGCGCACCTCGCAGGAACAGCTGCGGCTGCCGAAGGTCGCGGTCAAGGACATGCGGCCGGGCGACCTGATCATCTACTTCGACGACGCGAGCCACGTCGGGATATATGTCGGGGGCGGCGCGATGATCCACGCCCCCCGGCCCGGCCGGAACGTCACGATGGCGGGCGCGGGCTCCATGCCGATCAAGGCCGTGGTCCGGCCGGACGCGTAGCAGCCGGACGCGTAGCGGCGGGTCGCTCAGTGTGACCACCCGCCCTCCGGGACGGCCCGCCGCCGACGGCGGTGCGTCTCGGTGGGCGGAATGCCGTACCCCTGCGCCGTGACGTTGGTCATTCGTCGACGCGGACTTTCCCACCCGATAACGGCATATGCCGGAGCCCCGCGCCGGACCCGCCATTCCGCTTCCCTCGTCCCGCGGCTAGGGTCGCCGGACGAGCGAACCCCCGAGGGGGCGGGAAGGAACCGGAAACGATGCCCGTACCCGTACCGCGGCAGAGGGACATCCCGGGCACCGAGAGCGGCCCGGGCGCCACGTCATCGCTCACCCTGCTGGTGATCGAGGACGACCCCGCAGGCGGCCTCACCGTCCCCGAGATCCTCGACGCCGACGGCCACCGCATCCGGCTGCGCAGCGCCCGCAACCTCACGGAGGCGGCCCGGCTGCTCACCCCCGACGTGAACTGCGTCCTGCTCGACCTCGCGCTCCCGCACGGCGGCGGTGCGGGCTCCGGCGCGGGCTCCGGCTCCGGCGAGGCCGCCGCCGATCCGTTCGGCGCGCTGCGCCAGGTGCTCCGCATCGCACCGCGGCACGCCGTGCTGGTGCTCACCTCCGAGGACGACGCGGAGCGCGCCGCGGAGGCCGTACGCGTGGGGGCCCAGGACTTCCTGTTCCGCGACGAGCTCGACGGACGGCTGCTGAGCCGCGCCATCCGCTACGCGGTGGAGAGAAAACGGGCGGACATCGCCCAGTACAAGCTTGCAGAATCGAAACTGCGGGCCCAGGAGAACGCCCGACTGGAACGCGGGCTGCTCCCGCACCCGCTCCTGGAGGGTTCCGACCTCCGCTTCGCCGCCCGCTACCGCCCCGGCCGCAGCCGCGCGCTCCTCGGCGGGGACTTCTACGACACCGTCCGCACCCCCGACGGCACCGTCCACGCGATGATCGGCGACGTCTGCGGCCACGGCCCCGACGAGGCCGCCCTCGGCGTCGAGCTGCGCATCGCCTGGCGGGCGCTGACCCTGGCCGGCCTGTGCGGCGACGACCTGCTCGCCACCCTCCAGGAGGTACTCGAAGTCGAGCGCCCCTGCGAGGAGATCTTCGCGACGCTGTGCACGGTGGACATCGCCCCGGACGGCCGGCGCGCGGGCCTGTGCCTGGCGGGCCATCCGGCACCGCTGATCTCCCGGCCGGGCCGCCCCGCGCGGCTGCTCCCGTACGAGAACAGCGGCCCGGCGCTCGGCCTGCTGCCCCGGGCCCGCTGGCCGCGCCGCCAGGTGGAGCTGGGCGGCACGTGGAGCCTGATGCTCTACACCGACGGCCTGATCGAGGGCCGGATCGGGCAGGGCAAGGAGCGGCTGGGGCAGGACGGCATGGTCGAGATGATCAACCGCCACCTGGCCGACGGACTGAGCGGCGAAGGCCTGCTCGAAGCCTCCGTGACCGAAGCCCGCCGCCTCAACGGCGGGGAGCTGACGGACGACGTCGCCGTCGTCCTGCTCTCCCGCGCCGAAGGCTGACGGGGCCGGACCACGGCCCGCCCACGGACACCGCGGCTCGCCTAGGCCTACGGCCTACGGCCGCCTACGCCCTACCGTCCGCCGTTGTAGGGCCCGTACGGCCCGTCGCTGCTGCTGCCGCCACCACGACGGCCACCACCGCCGCCGCCCGAGACCTGCTTGAGTGCGGGGCGCACGTCGACGAAGAAGACGATGCTGGCGACCAGCCCGGCGATCTCCAGGAAGAGCATCCCGAGGAAGAAGTCCACGAGCACGGTGATGCCGAGGATGACGAGCCAGAAGGTCTTGGTCTGCTTGCCGGCCGCGCGGTACGCGTCCTCGCGCGCCGTCAGCGCCAGCACGAAGGCCACCACGGCGAGCCCGAGCATGGCGAACCCGAGCAACGGAAGCACTCCGTTATCGAACCCGTTCATCAACATCGCCTGACCGCCTTCTCACGCCTCGCTCGCCGGATGCCGCCTGCCTCCACGCTACCGGCAGAGCCCCTTTCCCAAACCACAACGGACCGGACGCCCCGCGGGTGCCCGGTCCGTCACGCGGAAATCAGCTGCCGTCGACCGGCTCTGCGGCGGCCTTCTTGGCCGCGGCCTTGCGCGCAGGAGCCTTCTTCGGCGCGGGCTCGGCGGCGGGCTCCGCCACCGGCTCGGCAGCAACCGGCTCGGCCTCCGGCTCCACGACCACGGCGATGTCGACGATCTCCTCGGAGACCTCGCCGCGCCACGCCCGTACGGTCTGCTCGCCGTGCTCGGCGACCTTGTCGTAGGCCTCCTTGGCCTTGACCGCGTACTCGGCGGCCACACCGACCCCGCGCAGCGCCAGGTCCTGGGCGGTCTCGCCGATCTTCTTCGCGTCGATCGCGCCGAGCACCTCGGCGACGGTGGCGGTGACCGCCTCCTGCGCTTCCTTGGCCTTCCCCTTGGCCTTCTCCTGCACGGCCTTCGGGTCGGTGTTCTTCACGGCCTCGATGCGCGCGGGGGCCTCGGCGCGCAGCTGCTCGATCAGCCCGGGCACCTTCTTGGCCTGCTGCACGGCGAGGTCGGCGGTGCCGGCGGCGAAGTAGAGGGGGGTCGGGTCGGTGAGGGTCTTCTTCAGGTCATCGGCGATGGCCATGTGGTGGTCCTCCCGGATCACAGTCTCAGTTCGTGCTCAGTGCGTACTCAGTGCGTAGTCGTCTCGGCATCGCCACCACCGCCGTCGGCAGCTTTCGCTCCCGCCTCAGCCCCTGCCTCGGCCTCTGCCTCGGCGGCGTTCTCCTTGCGGAAGGACGCGTAGATCTGGAGCAGCACTTGCTTCTGCTGCTCGCTGATGGACGGATCGGCGAGGATCACGGCCCTCGTCTCCACGGCGTCCCGGTCCCGCTCGTCCAGGATTCCGGCCTGCACGTACAGCGTCTCGGCGGAGATCCGCAGCGCCTTGGCGAGCTGCTGCAGGATGTCCGCGCTCGGCTTGCGCAGCCCGCGTTCGATCTGACTGAGGTACGGATTCGACACCCCCGCCGCATCGGCCAGCTGCCGCAGCGAAAGCTGCGCCTGCCGCCGCTGCTCGCGCAGGTACTCGCCGAGATTCCCGACGTTGAGCGATGCCATGACCCGATCCTGCCGCACCTTGCTAACTATTGCAAGCAGCTGCTTGCAATAACTCCCACTCCTGGACTCCCGCCGGCACCCGATAATCCGATCGTGGACATCTCAGCCGAGGGGCCGGACCTCGCCCCCGACTGGCGGGAGGCGGCGAACAACGTGTACGGCGTGCTGCGCGGGCGCTTCAGCACTTCGGCCGTGGCCGAGCGCTTCGTCCTGGCCGGCTGGAAGTCCAGGCCGGCGTCCTGGGACGCGTACGAGGTCGAAACGAGCTGGTGTCGAGTCGACCTCGCTCCTGTCGACGGGTCGGACACCTTGCTGAACGGTGTCGCCGATCCGGACAAGTTCGATGCCCTCGCGATGCTGCTCTCGCGGTTCGGGCTGAGCTTCGACCTTGAGCTCTACGACGACGAAGGCGGCCTCCTCAGGGAGATCGCCGTCTGAGCCGTCACGAGCGGCCGGGGGGGCGCCCTGAGGAGCGAGCCCACCCCGGCGGGTCCACTCGGGCCCGAGGCCCGGGCCGTGTCCGCCCCGGCTACGGCGCCGTCGCGATGATCACCGTCGCGTAGTACTCCTCCGAGGTCACCGCGCGGACCGACAGGCCCGCCGCCGTCAGGGCCGAGGCCGTGATCGGGGACTGGCGGGCGCTCGTTTCGATCAGCAGGGTGCCGCCCGGAGCGAGCCAGGGCGGGGCGCCCGCGGCGACCCGGCGGTGGACGTCCAGGCCGTCCGCTCCGCCGTCCAGGGAGACGGGCGGCTCGTGGTCGCGGGCCTCCGGCGGCAGCAGGCCGATCTCCCCGGTCGGGACGTACGGGGCGTTGACCACCAGGACGTCCACCCGGCCCCGCAGCACGGCGGGCAGGGGTGCGTAGAGGTCTCCCTCCCAGACCCGGCCGCCGTACGGGGCCAGGTTGCGCCGGGCGTAGGCGAGTGCGACCGGGTCGATGTCCGCCGCGTGCAGTTCGGCCCCCGGCACCTGCGCCGCCACGGCCGCGCCCAGCGCGCCCACCCCGCAGCACAGGTCCACGACCACCGCGCCGGGCCGGGCCGCCCCCACCGCCTCCTGCGCGAGGAACTCGCTGCGCCGGCGCGGCACGAAGGCCCCCTCGCCGACGGCCATGCGCAGCCCGCAGAACTCCGCCCAGCCGACGACGTGTTCCAGCGGTTCGCCCGCCACCCGCCGGGCCAGCAGCCCCTCCAGGTGCCCCGCGTCCTCGGCAGCGGCCGTCAGCAGCTCCGCCTCCTCCTCCGCGAAGACGCAGCCGGCTGCGCGCAGGGTTTCCACCAGTGTTGCCACGTACTTCAGTCCTCGTGTTCGCAGTTCCTGTTCCGGTTCCGGTTTCCGGTTTCCGGTTCGACCGCTCAGAAGATGTCCGGGCACCACGGCCGACGCGCCGTGCGGAACACCGCGTCCGCGAGCGCGAGCGCCCCGGGGCGCTCCTCCGTGATCGCGCCGAGCGCAGCCAACCGCACCGCCGACTCGTCGCCCAGGTACAGCGACCCGAGCGTACCCACGTCCAGGCGCAGATCGGCCGGCTCCTCCGTGCGTACGCAGACCCCCGCGCCCGCGTCCAGCCGGTAGCGCCCGCTCGCGAGACCGGACTTGTCGACGACCTCCAGGACGAGGACCCCGGGCACGGCGTAGGTCCGCGTACCGAGGGCCCGTACGACGTCCAGCAGCCGCACCCACAGCCAGTCCGCCGAGGTCACCAGCCGGGCGGCGCGCGGGTCGGGCAGCAGCCGGGCGACGAGGTCGTCGGGGGCTCGGTAGCCGGTGCGGACCTTCACCACCCAGTCGATGGAGCACAGGAACCGCCACAGCGCCCGCTCCACCTCCGGGGTGGCCGCGAGCAACTGCCGGACCTGCACGGTGTTCTGCGGAACCTTGGCATCGGTCCAGTGGTCGTCGGCGGTGTACCGGACCAGGCCGGCCACCTCACCCCGCGCGGTGCGGTACACCGCGTGGAAGGACGGCGTGTACGGGTGGTGGGACATCGTTTCCGCGCCCGTGGTCGTCCGCCACCAGCGGGCGTCGCGGCTCACCGCGCCGGGCGTGACCGCCCGCAGCCGCTCGTGCAGGGCCGGGCCCAGCTCCCGCACCTCGGACTCCTCCACGAGGTCGATCCTCCCGCCGTCACCGGGGACGGCGGCGCGCGGGTCGAGTCCGGTGCGCGGTACGTCGATCTCCCATTCCGAGACGGAGGTGGCGGGCCCGTACCCGTACCGCCCGTAGATCGGGTACTCGGCGGCGATCAGCGTCGACACCACGTCGCCGCGCGCGTGGGCGGCGGCCAGCTCGGCCGCCATCATCCGGGTCAGCAGACCCTGCCTGCGGTGCGTGGGCGCCACGGTCACGTTCGTGACGGCGCTCGACGGGACGAACGCCCCGCCGGGCACGGTCAGTTCCTGCGGGAAGGAGCGGAAGGTCGCCACGCAGCGGCCGGTGTCCGCGTCGAACCCGCCCCGGGTCCGGGCACAGTCGACGTACCCGGCCAGCCGGTCGTGGTCCTCCGCCGTGGGCTGCGCCGCGTTCAGGAAACCGGTCTGCTGGGCACGTAGCCACGCGGGAAGTTCGGATGCGGCGATCTGCCGGACGTCAGCGCTCATAACGGCCCACGCTAATCGGCCCGACCCGCCCCCGTCGCCCGGATTTTCGGCGGGCGCCGCCCGCGGCCGACCCGCCGGCCCGCTCAGGCCAGCAGGTCGTCCACCTGGGCCTCGCCCTCCCGGTAGCGGCGGGTGATCTCCCCGCTGCAGTCGTCGGCCGTGCGCTGGAGCTGCTGCCGGCGTCGCGAGACCTGCTGCTCGTAGCGGACCAACCGGCCCATGCCCTCGTGGAGTTCCTCGTCCGTGCGCGCTCCCAGGTCCGACAGTTCGACGTCGGAGAGCATCTCGGCCGCGAGCAGCCGGTACTCCTCCCCGTGCGGGGTGCCGAGCGTGACGTGCCGGGCGGAGGCGCTGCGGCTGGAGGGGGCGTCCGCGAGGATCTCCGAAAGCCGGTCCACCACCGGCGCCTCGGGATCCGTACGCCGGGCGAGCTCGGCGCGCAGGATGTCGATGCGGCCCTGGAGCAGGCGCCGTACGTAGCTCAGGTCGGCCTCGTCGCGCTGCGCGTCGCGGCGCAGCCCGCGCAGCTCCGGCAGGCCGAGCGCGGTGGTCGCCGTCGCCGGGGCGTCCCCGGAGCCGCTCCGCTGCGCGGGCGGGCGCGGCGCCGAGGTCTCGGCGGACGCCGCGGAGCCCACGGGGGCGACGGCCGCCCCGGATCCCACGGGTCCGATGGGTCCGATGGGCGCAGAAGCAGGTGCGGAAGTACCAGAAGTATTCATGCGTTCGTGTCCGTCCCCTCGACCGGTGCTGGGGGCACCGCCTGCGTGCATCGTGCCACTCCGCACGGTGCCGACGCAGTCCCACTCCACCCGATCGGCCCCGGACGGGTGCACGCCTGGTACACAGGTGGTATGCGAGCAGTGGTGCAGAGGGTGGACGGCGCGAGCGTCGTGGTGGCCGGCGAGACCGTCGGGGAGATCGTCGGGGAGGGGCTGTGCGTCCTGGTGGGGGTGACCCACGACGACACCCCGGAGAAGGCGGAGTTGTTGGCGCGCAAGCTCTGGTCGGTGCGGATCCTGGAGGCCGAGAAGTCCTGCAGCGACGTGAACGCGCCGCTGCTGGTGATCTCCCAGTTCACCCTCTACGGAGATGCCCGCAAGGGCCGTCGCCCCACCTGGAACGCGGCCGCGGGCGGCGCCTTCGCCGAGCCGCTCGTGGACGAGGTCGTGGCGCAGCTGCGGGCGTTGGGCGCGACGGTGGAGACGGGCCGGTTCGGCGCGGACATGCGGGTCTCGCTGACCAACCACGGCCCCTTCACCATCGTCATCGACATCTAGCGCGCGGCGGTCACGGCGCCACGACGACCTCCTGTGCGGCGGCCGTCTTGCCCACCAGCAGCGGGGCGTCCACCGGGACGTTCCGCTTGACCAGCGCGAGGGCGATCGGGCCCAGCTCGTGGTGGCGGACCGAGGTGGTCACGAAGCCCAGTTGGCGGCCCTCCTCCCCGTCCGCGGCCAGCCGTACGGGCGCGCCGTGCGCGGGAAGCAGCACGTCGGAGCCGTCCAGGTGCAGGAAGACCAGCCTGCGCGGCGGCTTCCCCAGGTTGTGGACGCGGGCCACCGTCTCCTGGCCGCGGTAGCAGCCCTTCTGCAGGTGCACGGCGGTGCCGATCCAGCCGAGCTCGTGCGGGATGGTGCGGTGGTCGGTCTCCAGACCGAGCCGCGGCCGGTGCGCCTCGACGCGCAGGGCCTCGTACGCGAGGATCCCGGCGGCCGGGCCGTGGGAGACGGCGAAGGCCTCCAGTCCGTCGCGCGGCAGGAACACGTCGCGGCCGTACGGGGTCTCCCGTACGGCGAGTTCCTTGGGGACCTCGGCGATGGAGCCGGCCGGCAGGTGCACGAGGGCGAACTCGGCGGTCCGGTCGGCGACTTCCACCCGGTAGAAGAAGATCATCGACTCCAGGTAGGCGATCAGCGCCTCCTGGGTGCCGGGCTCGACGTGCATCCACGTCGTCTCGCCGTCGTCCACGAGGTAGAGCGCGTGCTCGATGTGGCCGTTGGCGGAGAGGATCAGCGCCTCGGTGGCCTCGCCGGCCGGGAGCGCTGTGACGTGCTGAGTGATCAGCAGGTGCAGCCAGCTCAGCCGGTCCGAGCCGGTGACGGTGACGACCCCGCGGTGGGAGAGGTCCACGAAGCCTCGGCCGTCGGCGAGTGCGCGCTGTTCTCCGTACAGCTCTCCGTAGTGGGCGGCGACGCCCTCGTCGGGGCCTTCGGCCTGCACGGCGCCGGGGAGATGGAGCAAGGGGCTGCTGGTCATGCCACCAGCCTACGACCCCGCCCCGGGCAGTCCTAGGGCACGCCCGGCTGCCTGCCGCCTAGTGCTGCTTGGCGGCGCAGGTCTTGCAGCGGCCGAAGATCGCGAAGTGCTTCATGTCGGTCTCGAAGCCGAAGGTGTCGCGGAGCTTGGAGGTGAACTCCGCGGCGATGTCCACGTCCGCCTCGATGACCTCGGTGCAGTCGCGGCAGACCAGGTGGATGTGGTGGTGCCGGTCGGCGAGGTGGTACGTGGGGGCCCCGTGCCCGAGGTGGGCGTGCGAGACCAGCTTCAGCTCCTCCAGGAGCTCCAGCGTGCGGTAGACCGTGGAGATGTTGACCCCGGAGGCCGTCTTGCGCACCTCTACGAGGATCTCGTCCGGGGTCGCGTGCTCCAGGGCGTCCACGGCTTCCAGCACGAGCTGGCGCTGCGGGGTCAGGCGGTATCCGCGCTGGCGCAGGTCGCTCTTCCAGTCGCCGCCGTCGGTCGCGGCGAGGTTCTCGGTGCTGTCGGTGGTCACCACCCGGCCAGTGTAGGCCTCGGGTCGCCGCGGGGGGAGCGGGGAGGCGGGGCGCATGCGGGAGCCCCCGGCGGCCGGGGCGGCCGGGGGCTCCCGCGAACGCTTGCCAGAGGTCGGGCAGACCGGCTCGCGGCCTAGGCCGTCTCTTTCGGATCTTGCCGGGCCCGCGACGCCTGGCACCGCGCCTGGCCGCACTGCCGAGGCGACCACGTACGTCCAGTACGCGAACGCCCCGACAGCACGCCCAGGCACGGCACCAGACGCCGCGGGCTCGGCCGACAAGATCCGAAAGAGACGACCTAGCGGAAGAAGGCGATGCCGTCGTCCGGCATGTCCGGAAGGTTGCGCGCCATCTCCGCGACCTCCTCGGGCGTGACGACCTTCTTCAGCTGCGCCGACATGTACGGGCGCAGCTCCACCTCGGGGGTGGCCTTCTCGCCGACCCACATCAGGTCGCTCTTCACGTAGCCGTAGAGCCGCTTGCCACCGCTGTACGGGCCGGAGGCCGCGGTGCGGGCGACCGCGTCGGTGACCACGTCGATCTGCGGCTTCTTGTCGGCGAGCTCGCCGTACCAGACCTCGACGACGCCCTGGTCACGGACCATGACGATCTCGACCTTGCGGTCCTTGTCGATGCGCCAGTAGCCCGACTCGGACTCCAGCGGCCGCACCTTGTTGCCCTCGGCGTCGAGCACCCAGGTGTGGGAGGTGTACTCCAGGAAGTCCCGGCCGTCGTGGCTGAAGACGACTTCCTGGCCGAAGTTGCACTTCTCCTCACCGGGGAAGTCGAAGACGCCTGCGCCTTCCCAGTTGCCGAGGAGGAAGGCGAGGGGGACGAGACCCGGGTTCAGGTCGGACGGGATCTGGATCATGAATGGCTGCTCAGCTCAGGCGATCTGTGGAAGGGGTTCCGGTATCCGGGGCGGTCGGCGGCAGATCCCGGGGGATCAGCGCTGGCCCTGGTACAGCTTCTTCACGGCCAGTCCGGAGAAGGCGAGGACGCCGACGCAGACCAGGACCAGCAGGGAGGTGAAGACTGCCTCAAGCACGGGGTGCTCCTCGGAGTGTTAAGGGTGGCGTTACGGGGCCGGTCCCCAAGCCTACTGGCCTGGGGACCGGGGCACCGTGTGAGGTAGCCCGTACGACGCGCTCCCCCGGCGGCCGCGCGCTAGCCGAGCAGCTGGTGCTGGAGGATCACCGTCTGGTGGAAGGGGACGGCCGCCACCTCGTCCTTGCGGTTCTGGAGGACGACGGCCTGGATGTCGCCCGACTGGAGGCAGCCGAGTGCGGTCTGCTCGTCGCCCGTGGGCTTGGCCTCCCGGTAGAGGCTGACGTCGTTGGCGCTCCGCGCGCTGGGGCCGCTGTACGAGCTGTCCTGCCCCAGCTCGGTCCGCTGCGAGCTCTTGGCCTTCATCCAGGCATCGTCGGACTGGAGCCGCGCCACGCCGTTCAGCGTGGCGACGGCGCCGCAGCCCTTGAAGTTGTCCACGAAACCGGAGGCGTGGAAGCGCAGCAGGTAGACCCGGGTACGGGTGCCGTCCGGGGTGGTCCAGCCGCGGGCGACGATCTGACGCAGCCCCTCGTTCCCGAACTGCTCCTTCAGCTTCTCGCGGGCCGTGGCGTCGTACTCCTCCAGGAAGGTGTCGACGGTCACCACCCCGTCCTTCTCCAGCTTCAGCGTGGAGTCGGGGGCCGAGCCGGTGGGAGCCGGCAGGAGCAGCTCGGTGAGACCCGCGTAGTGGATGCCGTCCGGGTTGTCCTCGGCGAACGGCAGGGCGGCACCCGGCGGCAGCGTCGGCTTGGTCAGCGCCGGAAACGTCCAGCGGCCGTCGGCCTTGGTGGACAGGCCCGGGATGTCGGTGCGCTCGGGCTGGGTGACCTCGTACGTGACACCCGTGCCGACGGCGCCGAAGACGAGTACGGCGGCGGTCCAGCGCAGCACGGCGAACAGCTTGCGGCGGTCCTTGGGCGCGGCAGGGGCCTCGGGAGCCGGGCCGGGTACGGGAACCAGCTCCACGATGGCGTCCCCACCAGCGACGACGGTGTCCGCGGAGACGACGGGCGCCGAAACGGCGTCGCCGTCGGTGGCCGTCGGGACGGCTCCGATGGTGTTCTGCTCGGTCACGCGGACTCCCCGGGGGACTTCAGGTGGTTCATCTGGTTCTGGAAGAGCGCGACGGCGTTGGCGACGGCGAAGGGCTTGGGCCCGTACGCACGGAAGGTGACCATCACGTCGTCCTTGACGGCGACGCAGTCGATGGAGTCGATCTTTTCCTTCTTCTTCTCGCCGATCGCCTCCAACGAGCACTTGGCGTCCGGGAACCCGTCCACCTTCGGCGCCTCACGGCCGTCACCCTTGAACTCGAGGAACTTCTTGCTGACCTCCGAGAACGCGCCCACGGCCTTCGGATCGGCCTGCATGATGCGGATCTCGGCGAACCAGCTGGTCCGCTCGTTCACGTAGCTGCGCCCGGCCAGGCCCTTGAGCTTCAGCCCGGCCAGCATCTTGTCCCGGTCCTTGCGCTCGGAGCTGGTGAGGCCGGCGCGGGTCTCCTTGAAGCCCTCGAGCGCCTTCTCTCCGGAGACGAAGAAGTTGTTGCCGTCCTCCTCCAGGTCCGGCCCCGGGAGGAAGCCGGCCGGAAAGGGCAGCAGCTTGCCCGAGAGGGCGTTCGTCGGCACGGACCCGGGCGCTTCGCGCTTGGCGGGCTTCTCACCGAGGGGGATCCAGTAGGCGGTGGGCGCGTCCCGGTCGGCGTCCGCGATCGCGGAGGACGCCCAGACGCCGCCGCCCACGAGCACTGCCGCGGCCACACCGCCGGCGATCAGGGCGACCGCCTTGCGGTTGACCTTGCGCGCAGGCTTCGCGGGCGCAGCAGGGGTCGCCGCGGGCTCGGCCTCGGGCGTCGGGTCCACGACCGGAAGCACCGCCCCGGCCGGAGTCACGTCGTTCAGCGGCTCGGTCACAGTCGCTCCAGCTGTCGCTTGGCCAGGTCCACGACGTCGCCTTCGCTGATCTTGCCGCGGTTGTTCATGTAGTGGATGTCGAGCACGATGTCGCCCCGACGGGCGATGGCGCGGGCTCCCCGCATCGGGAGGTACCCCGCCTTCTCCTCCGCCTTGGAGTCCACCCAGACGTGCCCGAGCTCCGACGGGAGACCCGGAATCACCACACCGTCGTTGCCCGCGTACTCCTCCTTGGGCATGTAGGCGGACTGGTTGCGCTGGTAGTCGTCCGCACCGGAGCGCTCGTTGAACTGGATCAGACGCACGTCCACGAAGGTGTCGTCGCCCATCTTCCAGCTCAGCGAGGCGATCCGCCGGATGTTCTGCTCCGCGAGATAGCTCAGCTGGCCGTCCGGGCTCTTGAAGAAGGTCGCGAAGTACTCGATGGGCTCGTAGCCCGAGCCTTCGACCTTCGCCCCGCCCGGTGCCTCGATCAGCAGCTTCGCGAGGTCGTCGTCCGTCTTGTGCCAGCGGTTGGCGTTGATCGTCTTGTTCGTGGTGGCGTCGTCGGGCGCGAGCGCCTTCGGCTCCGCCAGGTCCGCCTGCGCCAGCGGCGCCAGCGGGGTGGGTTCACGGTCGTACTGGATCGCGTAACCGGTGATCGTGCCCGCCAGGACGCCGAGCACGACGGCGCCCGCGATCAGGAGGAGCGTGCGGCCGCCGCGACGGCGGCGGGGGGTTGCCGGAGCTGCGTTCGCAACCGCGGCCGGAGCTGCGTCCGGAGTGCCCGGTTCCGGGGCACTCTCCCCCTCTTTCCGCTGGTCAGGGATGGTCTGTTCGTTTTCCAAAAGAAGTCCCCCCACAGGACTGGAGTCGCGGATCGATTGCCCGCGTACACACAAGACACCCTGCCGTGGGGAGATGCCGTGGTCACCCTTATTACATTTTTATCTCGACCGGTTTCAGTCCTCGTGACGTCGCTTTCCGTCCAGTTCGTCCCACCACTCGTCGGACTTCGCGTCACCCGAGGGGTCGTCCCACCAGCGGTCGTCGGGGCCGCGCCGGTTCGCGACGATCGCGGCGACCGGCGGGATGACCATGGCGACCACGCACAGCGCCACGGCGGCCTCGACGGACCACAGGCGCACGAAGGACCAGGCGGAGACGAAGAGGAAGAGGCATCCGCCCATGAGCAGGAAGTAGGCGCGCCGGCGCCGGGCGTACATGCCTCCAGGGTAGAGCCGCCCCGCACTCCCGGGGAGGCCCGGAACGACACGAAGGGCCGCACCCCGATCCGATGGCGTCCAACCCCCGGGGGTGCGGCCCTTCGGCCGGTCATACGGTCACACGTTCACACAGGTGCGGTGCTCAGACCGCGATCGCCACGTCCGTGACGCCGCCGGACTCGACGACGACCACGGCGCGGTCCGCCTGGGCGCCGGGCACGAGGGCGCGCAGCGTCCAGGAGCCCTCGGCCGCGTAGAAGCGGAACTGGCCGGTGGCCGAGGTCGGGACCTCGGCGGTGAACTCGCCGGTCGAGTCCAGCAGGCGGACGTAGCCGCTGATGGGCTCGCCGTCCTTGGTGACCTGGCCCTGGATGGCCGTCTCACCGGGCTTCAGCGTCGAGAGGTCGGGCCCGCCGATCTTTGCTCCACACATGTTCTCTGTCCTGTCCTAGAGAGGTATGACTACGGGGCGTCGCGTGCCCCGAAAGGCTTGTTGCCCGGAACTACTTGTTGGCGCCGAGCTCGATCGGCACGCCGACCAGCGAGCCGTACTCGGTCCACGAACCGTCGTAGTTCTTGACGTTCTCCTGGCCCAGGAGCTCGTGCAGCACGAACCAGGTGAGCGCGGAGCGCTCACCGATGCGGCAGTAGGCGATGGTGTCCTTCGCCAGGTCGACCTGCTCGGCCTGGTAGAGGGCGGTGAGCTCCTCGTCGGACTTGAAGGTGCCGTCGTCGTTGGCGTTCTTCGACCACGGGATGTTGCGGGCGCTCGGGATGTGACCCGGACGCTGCGACTGCTCCTGCGGGAGGTGCGCCGGCGCGAGCAGCTTGCCCGAGAACTCGTCGGGCGAGCGGACGTCGACCAGGTTCTTGGTGCCGATCGCGGCGACCGCGTCGTCACGGAAGGCGCGGATCGAGGTGTCCTGGGCCTTGGCCTTGTACTCGGTGGCCGGGCGGTTCGGGACCTCGGTGCCGTCGACCAGGTCGCGGGAGTCGAGCTCCCACTTCTTGCGGCCGCCGTCGAGCAGGCGGACGTCCTGGTGGCCGTAGAGCTTGAAGTACCAGTAGGCGTAGGACGCGAACCAGTTGTTGTTGCCGCCGTAGAGGACGACGGTGTCGTCGTTGGAGATGCCCTTGGCGGAGAGGAGCTTCTCGAAGCCCTCCTGGTCCACGAAGTCGCGGCGGACCGGGTCCTGGAGGTCGCTCTTCCAGTCGATCCGGACGGCGTTGGTGATGTGGTTCTTGTCGTACGCGGACGTGTCCTCGTCCACCTCGACGATGACGACGTTCGCGTCGTTCAGGTGGGCCTCGACCCAGTCGGCGTCTACGAGGACGTCGCTGCGGCTCATGATGTTCTCCTCCGGGGCAGTGTGCGGCGGGGTGGTGCTGGTGGTGCGGAGCGTGTGCGTCCGGGTGCGCTCACGGGTCCTGTTGCGGGGAGGCTTCAGGAGGGCGGGAGGCACGGGTGGTCACACGGGAAAGCGGAAGGCCGTCGTCCGGCAATGGAGCGGGATGCGCTCACACGTCACATGGATCGACAGAGCATGGCGGCGACGCGACACAGGTCTACTGCCCGTCGCTTCGTGAGGTCCGCCTGCTGATGCTTCATAGCCATGGATCGTAGGGACGAATCAGCCGCCCTGTCACCGCCGTGTCATATTTCGAGACAGGATCGTCCGTATAGTGGGATCGATGTCCTTGCCGATCTTCCGGCGCGGGGCTCCCGGGGCCCCGTAGGGCCCTCCCATCTGCGGATCGGACCCTCTCGTCTCACTATCCGGCCAGCGCCAGATTCGTACCGCCGAGAGTGAGCTCCAGACCGGCCTCGTTCGAGGTCAGCGTCGTCAGCTGGACCCCCGACGGCAGACCGCCGTCGATCCGCCGATCGAAGTCGGTCTTCTTGCGCACCACGGCCTCGATCCCGGGGAGGCCCTCACCCGGCACCTCGTCGGCGCGGACCCGGACGGTCTTCCCGCCCTTCCCCTCGCCGGCGTCGACCAGCGAGACCGTCGAGACCACGCTGCGGCTGAGCGTCCTGCCGAGGAACTCCACGCTCGCGGTGACCTTCAGCTTGCCCGGCGCACCGCCGTAGGCGACCGTCACCCCGGGCTGGGCGGCCGCGGTCAGGTCGGCGTACGTGACGAGGGCCGAGCCCTTGGCGGACCGGGCGGTGCCGCCGTTGTAGTCGCCGTTCAGCTCCACTCCCCGGAAGGCGACCCGCAGCCGGGACAGGTGCGTCGTACGGCCCTCAGCGGTCGCCACGTCGACGCCGGCCACCTTCAGGTCGACCTGGTCGAGGTCGCGGGAGAGCGCCTGGGTCAGGAAGGGGAAGCCCTGGATGCCCACCTCCACTCCCGACAGGCCTTGCCGGGCCTGGATCCGCTCCGCCATCCGGTCCTCGGCATAGCCGGCCGCCCAGCGGTCCAGCCCGACGAACAGGCCACCGAGGACCACTCCGATGATCACAACGACACGCAGGACACGCACGTGCCCACCCCCCAGACGATTGGTACGTCGGCCCAGTGGACCATGTCCGGCCGTGAGGGCGCTGTGAGATGCCGTGGTGGGGAGGTACGACAGCGCCCGCCCCGGGCAAACGGGGCGGGCGCTCGGGAAGTGCAGCCGGGGAAGGCGCGGGCCTCAGCCCACCACCCGGCCGATCAGATAGACCGCCGGGGCCGCCGCGGCCAGCGGCAGCGCGACACCGGCCGTCATGTGGACGAACTTCGACGGGTAGTCGTACGCCGCCACGCGCAGCCCGATCAGCGCGCACGCCCCGGCCGCCAGGCCGATCAGCGCACCGCCGGCGCCGACGGACGTCAGCCCGCCCACGGCGATGCCCGCACCGGCCGCGGCGGCCAGCGAGACGCCGACCGAGGGCGCGGTGGGCAACGGGAGCGCCCGGGCGAAGACGGCCACCGCCACGGCGGCGGCGCCCACGCTCGCGGCGGCGGAGTCGGCCGCGAGGTAGCCGGCGCAGACGATGGCCAGCGCGGCCGAAGCCACCGAGGCCATCAGCCCGTACATCCGCTCGTCCGGATCGGCGTGGCTGCGCAGCTGGAGCACCAGCGTCAGCAGCACCCAGGCGCCGAGGGTGCCGATGATCGCGCCGGGGCCGTACGGCTCGTCCACCGCGAGCACGGCGCCGTCGGCGACGACCGCCCCGGCGAAGGCCAGGGCGATGCCCTGACGGGCCGGCCACATGCCGTTGAGCCGGAACCAGCCCGCCGCGGTGAGGCCCTGGAGGGCGATCAGCGGCGCGAGCAGCGCGAGCTCGCCCAGAGCGGCGCAGGCCGCGATGACCAGCCCGAGGGCGGCCGTCAGTATGGCCGCCTGCGGACCGGGATCGATGATCGGCGAGCGGCCTTCGGCGCGGGCCTGGGCCGGGTCCACGGCGCGCAGCGTGTTGCCGGCGAGGGTGGGCGGCGACCAGGCGGGCTCCTCCTCGGCGGCCCCGCCGGCCACCGCGTCCGCGGCGGGAGCCCCGCCCGGGGCCTCGGCCGCCTGCTGCGGGAGGTACGGGGCCTGCTCCGCAACCCACTCCTGGCCGGGGGCCGGAGCCTGCGCCTGGGCCTGGGCTTGGGCCTGCGCCTGGAACGGGTCGGTCGGGCCGGGGTAGGCCGGCGGCGGGTACGCCGTCTCCCCCCACTGCTGCTGCGGCTCGGCCTGCGGGGCCTGCACGGCCTGCGCCTCGTCGCGGAACCAGTGGTCCGGAGCCGCGACCGGGGCCGGAGCCGGAGCCGGGGTCTGCGGGTAGGCCTGCGCCGCGTACGGATCGGCGTAGGGATCCGCGTACGCCTGCTGCTGCCCCCACTCCTGACCGGAGCCGGGCGCCTGGGGCTGCGGCTGAGCCTGCGGCGGCTGCTGCGGCTGCTGCTGCGCCTGCACCTGCGGCTCCTCGCGGAACCAGCCCTCGGGGGCGACCGGGTACTGCGCCGGTACGCCCTCCAGCGGGGCCTGGACCGGCTGGTACGAGGTGTCCCACGTCGGAGACTGCCAGGTCTGGGTCCCGTACGGATCGGGCTGCTCTTGCTGCTGCTGCAGGTGTTGCTGTTGCTCCAGTTGCTGCTGCTGCCGCTGCTGTTCCTCAGGCGTGCTCATGGGGCTCCGCTCACCCGCCCGCGAACGGCGGGAGCACCTCGACGGTGCCCCCCTCGGTCAGCTCGACGGAATCGTGCGGGCGCTTGCCCACGGGCTCTTCGTTCACGAGGAAGGAGCAGCGCAGCAGGACCCGGGTCAGCTCCCCGGGGTGGCGTTCCCGCACGGCGTCGAGCGCCTCGGCCAGTGTCCGCGCCGAGTACGGCTCCTCCGCCGTCTTGGCCGCGGCCTTCGCCGCCGCCCAGTAGCGGATGGTTCCGGTTGCCACTGCACGCTCCTCTCGTCGGCGCTCTGCCGTCGGCCTCCATCATGACCCCTCCCGCCCCCGATCCCGGCGTGCCTCCGCGCGCCCCGCGTGCGCCCGAGCGGCCCGCACCGGGTCCACCGATCCGGTGAAACCGGCGCATATGCAGGTCCCGGGGGTGGTGGGAACCACAGAAGTGGAAGGCTCCGAAGCCTCGGCCCGGCCGGGGCGGGTGGGCTATTCTGCTGGCGAGAGGATCCGGGCAACGTAGCCCCCGGGTCCTTTTGTGCTTTCAGCACGTTGAACGGACCGAGAACAGTGGCATCCATCCGGACCCCAGGGCGCGGGGACCGGGCGGACGCCAGGCAAGTCGTACGAAGCAGTGCCGCGAAAGTCCTCGACGGGACCGAGGAGGAACCGACGTGATGGACCAGCGAACCGTCGTGCAAGTGCAGGTGCAGGCAGAGGTACAGGCGCACGCACCTGCGCACGCACACCACCAGTACCACCGCTCGACCGGGGTAGGTGGTCAGGCATGAGCTCACTCCTGCTCCTGACCAATGCCCTGCAGCCCTCGACCGAGGTCCTGCCGGCCCTCGGCCTGCTGCTCCACAGCGTCCGGGTGGCTCCGGCCGAGGGCCCCGCCCTCGTGGACACCCCGGGCGCCGACGTGATCCTCGTCGACGGCCGCCGCGACCTGCCCCAGGTGCGGTCGCTGTGCCAGCTGCTCCGCTCCACGGGGCCCGGCTGCCCGCTGATCCTCGTCGTCACCGAGGGCGGCCTCGCGGCCGTCACGGCCGACTGGGGCATCGACGACGTCCTCCTCGACACCGCGGGACCGGCCGAGGTCGAAGCGCGGCTGCGCCTCGCCACCGGCCGCCAGCAGCTCGGCTCGGACGACTCCCCCATGGAGATCCGCAACGGCGACCTGTCGGTCGACGAGGCGACCTACTCGGCGAAGCTGAAGGGCCGGGTCCTGGACCTGACCTTCAAGGAGTTCGAGCTCCTCAAGTACCTCGCCCAGCACCCGGGCCGGGTCTTCACCCGCGCGCAGCTCCTCCAGGAGGTGTGGGGCTACGACTACTTCGGCGGCACCCGCACCGTCGACGTGCACGTACGGCGGCTGCGCGCGAAACTCGGGCCCGAGCACGAGTCGCTGATCGGTACCGTCCGCAACGTCGGGTACCGCTTCGTCACGCCGGAGAAGGTGGAACGGGCGGCGGCGGAAGCGGCCGCGCAGGCGGCCACGAAGGCGGCGGCCGAGGCCTCCGCGCGGGCAGCGGCGGCACTCACCCGGATGGACTAGAGGGTCTGCGGAAAAGCTGTGGGAATGACCTCCTCCGGACGCCCTGCCCAGAGGTAGGTCACCCCGCGTAGACTTCCGCGCGTGGCCAAGGTGACGCGGGATGACGTGGCACGACTTGCGGGTACTTCTACCGCCGTCGTGAGCTACGTCATCAACAACGGACCCAGGCCGGTTGCCCCGGCCACGCGCGAGCGTGTCCTCGCCGCGATCAAGGAACTGGGCTACCGCCCGGACCGGGTCGCCCAGGCGATGGCCTCACGGCGCACCGACCTCATAGGCATGATCGTCCCCGATGCCCGTCAGCCGTTCTTCGCGGAGATGGCGCACGCGGTCGAGCAGGCCGCCGCCGAGCGCGGGAAGATGGTGCTGGTCGGGAACTCCGACTACCGCACCGAGCGCGAGGTCCACTACTTGCGGGCCTTCCTCGGCATGCGGGTCTCCGGACTCATCCTGGTCAGCCAGGGCATGAGCGAGCAGGCGGCCAGCGAGATCGAGGCCTGGGACGCCCGGGTCGTCCTCCTCCACGAGCGCCCCGAGGCCATCGACGACGTCGCGGTCGTCACGGACGACATCGGCGGCGCACAGCTCGCCACCCGCCACCTCCTGGAGCACGGGCACGAGTACGTCGCCTGCATCGGCGGCATCGAGAACACCCCGTCCGTGGGCGACCCGGTGGCCGACCACGTCGAGGGCTGGCGCCGGGCCATGCAGGAGTCCGGCCGCTCGACCGAGGGCCGGATCATCGAGGCCCCGTACAACCGCTACGACGCGTACAAGGTCGCCCTGGAGGTCCTGGCCCGGCCCGACCGGCCGACGGCGATCTTCTGTGCCACGGACGACCAGGCGATCGGCGTGCTGCGGGCCGCGCGCGAGCTCCGCATCGACGTCCCCGAGCAGCTCGCGGTCGCCGGCTTCGACGACGTGAAGGAGGCGGCCCTCACGGACCCGCCGCTGACCACGGTCGCCTCGGACCGCCCCGCGATGGCCCGCGCGGCGGTGGACCTCGTCCTGGACGACGCCCTGCGGGTGGCGGGCTCCCGCCGCGAACGCCTGAAGCAGTTCCCGTCGGCCCTGGTCATCCGCCGCTCCTGCGGCTGCCGCTAGCAGCTGGCCGCTGATGTAACCCGGCACCCCGGAGCGTGCTGCCCGCCGCACCCGCGCGCGGCGCCGTTCCCGGGGGCCGGCCCCCGGACCCCCGCTCCTCAAACGCCGGAGGGGCTGGGTCGGCCCAGCCGGGCCTTATATCGGGCATACACGGTTCTGTCGGGCTTCTCAGCGGGGACTCAGGAAGCTCTCATCATCGGCGGACACAGTCGTAGTCATGACCGAGAACCTCCGCCGCGAAGGCGAGTACCCCCAGGAAAACCGCCCCCAGCAGCCCGCCCCCTGGGGTGAGGACTGGCAGCGCGGTCGTGACCGGCTCGCGCAGGAGGCCGCGTACCCGCCGCCCCCGGCCTACCCCCCGGCCGCCCCGGCCCCCGGCTGGCACGAGGCGCACCAGCCCCCCGTCATCCAGGGCGAGACCGTCCCCCAGAGCAGCGGGAGCGGCAGCGGCGACGGCAGCTGGGCCACCTGGGGCGAGGCCGCCCCGGCGGCCGCCGCCCCGCAGGGCCACGGCCGCGCCCGCGCCAAGCGCCCGGTCGCCCTCCTCGCGGCCGTGGCCCTCGCGGCCGCCGTCGTCGGCGGCGGAACGGCAGCCGCCGTCCAGCAGATGCTGAACAAGACCAACGGCACCGGCACCGGCGTCAACGGCAGCACCATCTCCCAGTCGAGCAACGGCACCGTCTCCGGCGTAGCCGAGAACGTCAGCCCCTCCGTCGTCCGCATCGACACCCGCACCGGCTCCGGCCAGGGCACCGGCTCCGGCATCGTGATCACCGCCGACGGCGAGATCGTCACCAACAACCACGTGATCGACGGCGCCGGCCAGATCCAGGTGACGATGAGCGACGGCAAGAAGTACAGCGCGAAGATCGTCGGCACGGACCCCGACAAGGACCTCGCCCTCATCAAGCTGGAGGGCGCGAGCGGCCTCAAGCCCGCGAGCCTCGGCAACTCCGACAACACCAAGATCGGCGACGAGGTCGTCGCCATCGGCTCCCCCGACGGCCTCACCGGCACGGTCACCAGCGGCATCGTCTCCGCGCTCAACCGCGAGGTGAAGGTCCCGAAGTCGGAGCAGCAGCAGTCCCCCCAGGGCGGCTACCCGTTCTCCTACGGCGGCCAGCAGTTCAACGGGAACACCGGCACGGACACCACCTCGTACAAGGCCATCCAGACCGACGCCTCCCTCAACCCGGGCAACTCCGGCGGCGCCCTCGTCAACATGAACGGCGAGATCGTGGGCATGCCCTCCGCGATCTACTCCCCCTCCAGCGGCAGCGGCTCCGCGGGCAGCGTCGGCCTCGGCTTCGCCATCCCCGTCAACACCATCAAGGCCGACCTCCCCTCCCTCCGCAAGGGCGGCCCCGGCGGCGCCGGCAACAGCACCGACAGCAGCACCGGGAACACCGGCAACGGTTTCGGGACCTCCTTCTAGCCCGCCTTCCAGCCCGCCCGTGCGAGCCTGGTAGGAGACCGACCACCACCTGGGGGGACCCCGCATGACCGCCGAAGGCGACCAGCAGCGCATCCTCGTCGTCGACGACGAACCGGCCGTACGCGAGGCCCTGCGCCGCAGCCTGGCCTTCGAGGGGTACGGCACGCAGACCGCCGTCGACGGACTCGACGCCCTCGACCAGGCGGACTCGTACCACCCCGACCTGATCATCCTGGACATCCAGATGCCGCGCATGGACGGCCTGACCGCCGCCCGCCGACTGCGCGCCGCCGGCAGCACCACGCCGGTCCTGATGCTGACCGCCCGCGATACGGTCGGCGACCGCGTCACCGGCCTCGACGCGGGCGCCGACGACTACCTGGTCAAGCCGTTCGAGCTGGACGAGCTCTTCGCCCGCGTCCGCGCCCTGCTGCGCCGCAGCTCCTACGCCGCCCCCGCCCCCGGGGACGGCGAGGTCGAGGACGCGCTGACCTTCGGCGACCTGCGCATGGACCTCGCCACCCGCGAGGTCACCCGCGGCGGGCGCCCGGTGGAGCTGACCCGTACCGAGTTCACCCTGCTGGAGATGTTCCTCGCGCACCCGCGCCAGGTCCTGACCCGCGAGCAGATCCTCAAGACCGTATGGGGCTTCGACTTCGAGCCCAGCTCCAACTCCCTGGACGTGTACGTGATGTACCTGCGCCGCAAGACCGAGGCCGGGGGCGAGCCCCGCCTGGTCCACACCGTACGAGGGGTGGGCTACGTCCTGCGCGCCGCCGGGGCCGGCGACACCGGCGGTCCGGAGTGAGTCCCACCGCCAGATTCCGCGCCCTCCCGCTCCGCTCCCGCCTCGCCCTGCTGGTCACCGTCGCGGTGGCACTGGCCGTGGCGGCGGTCGCCTGCATCAGCTGGTTCATGGTCCGCACACAGCTGAACGATCAGCTCAACAGTTCGCTGCGGTCCACCAACGCCCGCGCCCAGGCGAGCCAGACGCTGAACCAGATCAGGTGCCAGGACAAGGTTCCCGGCCCCTTCGAGAACAACCTGAGCGCGCAGGTGCAGATCGTGCTCCCCACGGGCGGCCGCTGCTGGGTGGACGGGAAGAACAGCCTCCCGGTCACCGACTACGACCTCGAAGTCGCCAAGGGGCTGCGCGGGCCGATCCTGTACGACGGCAAGACCACGGACGGCACGTCCGTACGCGTCTACACCCAGCCGGTGGACCTGACCTCCGGGCCGAACGTGCAGAACGCGGCCATCTCGGTGGCCAAGCCCCTCTCCGACATCACCGAACCGCTGTCCACCCTGGCCTGGGTGCTGCTCTTCGTCTGCGGCGTCGGCATCCTCGGCGCCGGCGTCGCCGGCCTCTGGGTGGCCCGTACGGGGCTGCGCCCGGTCGACGAGCTGACCGGCGCCGTCGAGCACATCGCCCGCACCGAGGACCTCACCGTCCGCATTCCCGACGAGGGCGACGACGAGATCGCCCGCCTGTCGCGGTCCTTCAACTCCATGACGGCCGCGCTCGCCTCCTCCCAGGAGCGCCAGGCCCAGCTGATCGCGGACGCCGGGCACGAGCTGCGCACCCCGCTCACCTCGCTGCGCACCAACATCGAGCTGCTGGCGCGCAGCGAGGAGACCGGCCGGGCCATCCCGCCGGAGGACCGCAAGGAGCTGCTGGCCTCGGTCAAGGCGCAGATGACGGAACTGGCCTCGCTGATCGGCGACTTGCAGGAACTGTCCCGCCCGGACGCGGCCACCCCCGGCCCCCTCGGCGTGGTGGCCCTGCACGAGATCGCGGGCACGGCGCTGTCCCGGGCCCGACTGCGCGGTCCGGAGCTGGAGTTCGACTCGGACCTGGCGCCCTGGTACGTACGCGGCGAGGCGGCGGCCCTGGAGCGGGCGGTGGTCAACGTCCTGGACAACGCGGTGAAGTTCAGCCCGCCGGGCAGCACGGTCACCGTGTCGCTGCGCGCGGGCGAGCTGAGCGTACGGGACCGCGGTCCCGGCATCCCGGCCGACGACCTCCCGCACGTCTTCGAGCGCTTCTGGCGCTCCCCGTCCGCCCGGGCCCTGCCCGGCAGCGGCCTCGGCCTGTCCATCGTGGCCCGTACGGTGCAGCGCGCGGGCGGCACGGCCGCCCTGCGCGCCCCGGCCGACGGCGGCCCGGGCACCGAGGCGGTCCTCAGCATCCCGGGCGCCCCGGCTCCGCCGCCCGGGCAGGCGTCAGTTGTGCCGGATCAGTGAGGCGACCAGGCCGGAGCGGGTGTTGGGGAAGTCCATCGGGACGATCCCGAGCCCGGTCCGGCCGGCCAGCTCCGAGCCGTCGACGAAGGCGTGCACCTGCGGGTTGAGGCGGTCGGAGTTCCAGCGGGGCGGCAGGGCCGCGGCCGTGCTGGTGTAGTTCATGAAGAACCTGCCGGGCTGCTGGACGGCCTTGCGGAAGTGGTTCTCGATCTTGCCCCGCTTGGCGAAGGGCTCGGCCATGTAGTCGTCCTGGATGTCGAAGACGTTGCCGTCGCCGTACCGCAGGCCGCCGGGCAGGCCGCCGTTGTCGGGGAGCAGCAGCACCTTTCCGCGGACCTGCCCGAGGGTGGGCAGCGAGTCCGCGACCTTGAACAGCGGGCTCCAGCCCCGGTTGTTCAGGTAGTCGTCGTAGACGGCGCGGAAGGTGGCGTCGCTCTCCTCGGAGTACTCCTGCTTGAGCCGCATCAGGACGGTCTCGGAGGGGTGCGCGGCGAGGAAGTTCCAGCAGGCCGCGAGGACGTCGCCGAACATCAGGTTCTGGTAGTACGCGCCGTGGTGGATCGCGAACGATCCGCCGGTCACCCGGCAGCGGACGTCCAGGAAGCGGATCCCGGAGCCGAGCTGGTCGGCGATGGAGGTGTTCTGGCAGGCGACGTAGAGCCCGCCCCGGGTGGCGCCCGAGTCGTGGGTGCCGGGGATGGTCATCCGCTGGAGGGCGGTGGAGTCGCCGAGCCCGCTCATCCAGTCCTGGGTGGAGAGCGCGCTCGCCGCCCTGGCCTTGACCCCGGTGGCCCGAGTGGCCCGGGTGGCGGCCGAGGCCGTCCCGGCGCCCGCGCCGAGCAGGGTCGCGCCGCCCAGGGCCGCCGCCCCCGCCAGGAAGCCGCGCCGGCGCAGCCCCGTACCCGCGCCCGTACCCGCGCCTGCGACCGCACCCGCGCCCCTGCCCGCTTCCGTGCCCACGCCCGTGCCCATGCCCATGCCCGCCCCTTTGCCGACCCAGTGGTGGCCCGGATTATGGCGTGCGGAGCCATGCATTACTACCCACGGGTAGGCTCAGCTTTCGAGCAACTCCGCCATCAGGCGCAGCCCTTGGGCGAGCGACCGGCCGTCCGGGGCGTGCTCCGGGTCGGTCAGGCACTGCACCATGACCCCGGTCAGCAGCGCGATGTGCACCGACCCGAGGCTCCGTACGTCCTCCTCCGCGACCTCCTCGACGGGGACCCCGCGCAACTGCGCGGCCACCATGCGCCGGTTGCGGCGCTGCCCCTCGGCCAGGACCTCGAGCAGCTCCGGCGAGGACTGCGCGTGCACGAAGGCCTCGACGGAGGCGGCCCAGAGCCAGCGCATCTCGCCGAAGTCCCGGATCTTGCGGTCCCAAGTGTCGGCGTAGCGCTCCCGCGCGGTGTCCCCCTGCCCGGTGAGCCGGCCCGACCCCTCGGCCCACTCGTCCATGGCCGCGAACAGCGCCTGGTTGAGCAGCACCTCGCGGGTGCCGAAGTGGTAGCCGATCGCGGCCATGCTCACCTGCGCGGCCGAGGCGATGTCGCGCACGGTCGTCCGGAGGTACCCCTTCTCCTCCAGGCAGCGCCGGGCTCCGGCCAGCAGGTCCTCGCGATTTCCCATGCCCGGATCGTATCCGCGACAGGATTTGGGCAAGCGCACTACACGATCGTATTGCGCGCTTGCCCAATTCCTGGCAGCCTGGTCCCGGGCCCACCGGCCAGCACGACCGACCGGCACACACGGGGAGAGCAACGCCATGCTGAGCAACGCCATGCGCCACGAGTTGAAGATCGACGACCGCACCCTGTCCTACCTGGACTTCGGCGGGCCCGGCCGCCCGCTGCTCGCCCTGCACGGCGCGCTCTCCGAGGGCGCCCACTTCACCGCCCTCGCCGCCGACCTCGGCGAGCAGTGGCGGGTCATCGCCCCCGACCAGCGCGGGCACGGCGACTCCGACCTCGCCTCCGAGTACAGCCGCGCGGGCTACACCGCCGACGCCGCCGCCCTGCTGGAGCACCTCGCCCCCGGCAGCCCGGTGCCCGTCGTCGGGTTCTCGCTCGGCGGGGTCAACGCCTACTACCTGGCCGCCGCCCGGCCCGACCTGGTGTCCGCCCTGATCAACATCGACGCCCCGGTGGAGACCCCGCTCCAGGACGGCCCGTCCTTCTGGGACTTCCTGCACGACCTCCCGTACACCGCGCCGACCCGCGAGGAACTCCTCGCCGCCCTCGGCCCGCTCGCGGAGGGGACCGGTCCCTTCCTGCGCCCGCTGCCCGACGGCTCCGGCTGGCGGCTGCCGTTCAGCCCCCAAGCCACCCTGTGCACCCTCGCCGGGGACGACGGCTCGCGCTGGGACTCCTGGCTCGCGAGCAGCTGCCCGGCGCTCCTCGTCCACGGACTGCGCAGCGACGTGCTCTCCCGGAAGCAGGCCGGCGAGATGGTCGCCCATCGCCCCAACACCTTGTACGCCGGCCTCGACACCGAGCACTACGTGCCCTTCCAGGACCCGAAGGGCCTCGCGGAGGCCGTACGCGGCTTCCTGGCCACCCTGTAGGACCCCCGGGGAACGCCGAAGGGGCGGGGGGGCGATGGGCCGCCGCCCCCCCCCAGGGCGGGGGTACGGGGTGTCCCTGTTGCGGTCCGGCCCCGGGGGGGGCCCGGGGGCGGGGGGGCCCCGGGGGCCCGCCGGGGGGGGGGGGGGGGTGGGGCGGTGGGGGGGGGGGGGGGGGGGGGCGGGGGGGGGGGGTGGC
>NZ_JBHVYI010000050.1:17361-29443 GCF_042880975.1 Streptomyces sp. NPDC058289 | reverse complement strand
TGTCCGCGCCGCCCGCCCGCACCGTGCCGTCGGCGGGGCAGCGCAGGGGGGGGTGGGGGGTGAGCGCCCGCCGCCCCTCCAGAGGCAGGTGCTACTTGATGACCGTGATCCGGTCCGCCACCGGCGGGGCCAGCGGCGCGGCCGCCGAGGAGTGCCCGGTCAGGTAGGCGTTGAAGATGTCCAGGTCGGACGCGCCGACCAGCTTGTTCTTGTGCTCCTTCAGGACGCCGAAGCCGTCACCGCCGCCCGCGAGGAACTCGTTCATCGCGACCCGGTAGGTACGGGCGGGGTCGATGGCCTCGCCGTTCAGCTTCACCGAGTCCACGACGATGCGCTCGGCGCCCGCCTTGGTGGTGTCCAGGGTGTAGGAGAAGCCCTTGGAGATCTGCAGGATCTTCGGGCTCACCCCGTTGACCGGTCCGCTGACCTGCTGCTGGAGCGTGGTGATCAGCTGGGCGCCGGTCAGGTCGACGACCGTCATCATGTTGGTGAACGGCTGGACCGTGTACGACTCCCCGTACGTCACCACCCCGTCGCCCTCGGTGCCGGCGGCCTTGTAGGCCAGGTCCGCGCGGATGCCGCCGGGGTTCATGATGGCGAGCTGGGCGCCGCCCTTGGCCGCCGGGGCCAGGCCCTCCAGCTGCGCGTCGGCGATCACGTCACCGAGCGGCTTCTCGTACTCCGCCGAGCCGCGACCCGGGATGTCGGCCGAGATGTAGCCCATCGGACGGTTCGCGATCGGCGCGGCCAGCGCGTTCCAGCGCTGGATCAGCTCGGTCAGGTCCGGGGCCTTGGGCTGGTCGCGGGTGACGACCTTCTGGAGCGGCTTCGGCGACTTGACCGGCGTACGGACGATGTCCTTGGTCGCGCGGTCGTACGTCAGCGTGGTGTCCGTGAACAGCCGGCCGTACGAGGCGGCCGAGGTGACCGTGCGCGGGTTGCCCGCCGGGTCGGGGACGTTGCACGCGTACGCCTGGTGCGTGTGGCCGGTGACCAGGGCGTCGACCTTCGGCGAGATGTTCTTCGCGATGTCGACGATGGCCCCGGAGATGCCGGCGCCGGCGCCCGGCACGTCGCAGTCGTAGTTGTACGCGCCGCTCGCGGGCAGGCCACCCTCGTGGATCAGGGCCACGATCGACTTCACGCCCTGCCGGTTCAGCTCCTCGGCGTACTTGTTGACCGTCTCGACCTCGTCACCGAACTTGAGGCCCTTGACCCCGTCGGCGGTCACGACGTCGGGGGTGCCCTCCAGGGTGACGCCGATGAAGCCGATCTTCACGTCCCCCTTCTTCCAGATGAAGGTGGGGTTCATCATCGGCCGCTTGGTCTTCTCGTCCACCACGTTCGCGGCGAGGTACTTGAAGTCGGCTCCGCCGAACTCCTTGCCGTACTCGAAGCAGCCCTCGACCGGGTGGCAGCCGCCGTACTGCATGCGGCGCAGCTCGGTCTTGCCCTCGTCGAACTCGTGGTTCCCGACGCTGCTCACGTCCAGGTCGAGGTCGTTGAGCGCCTCGATGGTCGGCTCGTCGTGGAAGAGGCCGGACACCATCGGGCTGGCGCCGATCATGTCGCCGGCCGCGGCGGTGACGGAGTAGCGGTGGCCCTTGCGGGCCTCGCGCAGGCCGGTGGCGAGGTACTCGACACCGCCCGCGGGTATGGCCTTGGTGGTGCCGTCGGCCTGACGCTCGGTCACGGTGCCCGAGGAGCCCTGCGGGGGCTCCAGCGTGCCGTGGAGGTCGTTGAACGACAGCATCTGTACGTCGACGGTGCGGCCGTGGTCCTGGCCGTATCCGTCACCACTCGCGGCTCCGGCCGGAAGGGCGGCGGCGATCATCGCACCGCCGGCCGTGGCCACGGCGAGAGCGGTGAGGGCCAACCGGCGGGTTCGGCGGTGCCGTTGTGGCGTCGCTGACATTTGGTCCCCTTTGCGGACAGCGATACATCGTGAGAAGTCTGCCGAAGCCTAGAGTCAACGCGCGTAGCGCGACAGGGGGTACGGGTATCGAGCTGGTTACACGCAGGAGACGAGTGCCCGTCGGCGGGGCCGTCCGCGCGGCTGACCGGGCACCCGCACGGGCCGCACCCCACCGGGCCCCCACCGTGGTCGTAGGCTCGGTTCCATGACTGACGACGCAGCAGTGGTCCTGGAGCCGGGACGGCAGATCCAGACCCTCGACGAACTGACGGACGAACAGGCCGACGCCGTTCTCGCCCTGATCGAGGACGCGGCCCGCACCGACGGCACCACCGCCGTGTCCGAGCAGGGCCGGCTCCAGCTGCGCGGCGGAGCGCGGGAGGGGATCCGCCACTTCCTCCTCACCTCCGACGGGCGGCTCACCGCGTACGGGCAACTGGAGGACACCGACCCGGTGGAGGCCCCCGCCGCCGAACTCGTCGTCCACCCCGCGCTGCGCGGGCGCGGGCACGGGCGGGCGCTGGGCACCGCCCTGCTGGCAGCCTCCGGGAAGCGGATCCGGGTGTGGGCGCACGGCGGCAAGTCAGCGGCCCGCCACCTCGCGCAGGTGCTAGGCCTGACCCTGTTCCGCGAACTGCGCCAGCTCCGCCGCCCGCTCGGCGCGTACGCCGACACGGCCCCCCTGCCGGAGGCCGTCCTGCCCGCGGGCGTGACCGTACGCACCTTCGTGCCCGGCTCCGACGACGCCGCCTGGCTGGCCGTCAACGCGGCGGCCTTCGCCCACCACCCCGAGCAGGGCTCGCTCACGCAGCGGGACCTGAACGACCGCATCGCGCAGCCCTGGTTCGACGCCAAGGGCTTCTTCCTGGCGGAGCGCGACGGCGAACTGATCGGCTTCCACTGGACGAAGGTGCACGCCGAGCAGCAGCTGGGCGAGGTCTACGTCCTCGGGGTGCGCCCCGGCGCACAGGGCGGCGGCCTCGGCAAGGCCCTCACCGCGATCGGCCTGCGCCACCTGGCCGCGGCGGGCCTGCCCACGGCGATGCTCTACGTGGACGCCGACAACCCGGCGGCCCTGGCCGTGTACGAGGGCCTCGGCTTCTCCACCCACGAGGTGGACCTGATGTACCGCACGGAGAGCTGACGCGCCCGGTCGGCACCCGGCCCGCCCCGGGCCGGGTGCCGGCCGGGGGCGCTCCCACCCGGCCCTACTGCGTCCTACTCGGTCCTACTCGGCGCCCAGCTTGCAGGCGGTCTCCGCGGTCCCCTTGGTCACACCGGCGCCCTCGGTCAGGCCGGTCACGCATTCGTCCTGGGCGCCGCTCAGCGCGACGTAGCAGGACGCGCGGACGGACGCCGGAGCTTCGCCGCCCTTCAGCTCCCGCTCGACCTGGCTGATGCAGGCCGAGACGTCCGCGGGGGCCGCGTGGACGGCCGGGGCCGCCAGGGACGCGCCACCGAGGGCGAGGGTCAGACCGGCGAGGACACTGGCGATACGGGTCGACGTGCGCATGGGACGTACCTGCTCTCCGGGATCACCGCGCGGCCCACGCCAGAGCCCGGCCCCAGACCACCTGCCCGGACCCGGACCCGGGACCTGCCCGGACCCGGACCTGAACTGCCCGGACCTGGACCCGGGACCTGCCCGGACCCGGACCTGAACTGCCCGGACCTGGACCCGGGACCTGCCCGGACCCGGACCTGAACTGCCCGGACCGGGAAGTGGAGGCGCCCGGACCCGAACGTCCGGACCACGCGGAGCGGCGCCGAGCACACGCGACCGTCGCACGGCCGGGGCCCGGTCCCCGTACCGGACCGGCTCGGCAGGACATCCCTCCCTCCCACCGACGCTAGAACACCCCTTGCCCCCACGCACCCGCTGACACCTCTCCCGCCGGCGTCGCCGGCCACGCGCCCGCAGGCCCGCAGCGCGGGCTTCGCGGATGCGGCCCCGGCGGGCCGAACCCGCCGGCGACCCCACCGGGGCCGGCCCGGGCCGCTGAAGCCTCCGCCTCGCCGGCGCAGCCGCGGCTCCCCCGCTCCCGGTCGGCACCAGACGACCCCCGCACCAGCCGACCCCCGCCCGGACCCTGGAAGCCATACGCCATTAACCGGGCATTAATGCGCGGTCGCGAAGCTGACCGCATGCAGCCCCGACTCCGACCGACGGCAGACCCGTCCGACGCGCCTGTCCTCCCGCGTGCGCGGAAGAATGGAGTCATGAGCCACAAGCCCAGCGCAGCCCCCACCGAGGTCCCCACCCAGCAGCCGCCGCAGAAGTTCGCGTCCCCGTCCGCACCATCGGCCGCGGACATCTCCGCCGCCGCGGCCGCACGCGCCGCCACGCCCGAGGCGGTCGCCGCACGCGCGGCCACCGGCGCCCACGCCCGCCTGGGGTCCATAGCCGCCCACCGCCCGCACGTCGATCTGGAACCGGATCTCGACGCGGATCTGGACGCCTACGACGAGAAGGACACCGGTGAGCTGCCCCCGGGCCGCTTCCTCGACCGGGAGCGCAGCTGGCTCGCCTTCAACGAGCGCGTCCTGGAGCTCGCCGAGGACCCCGCCACGCCCCTCCTGGAGCGCGCGAACTTCCTGGCGATCTTCGCCAGCAACCTCGACGAGTTCTTCATGGTCCGCGTCGCCGGCCTCAAGCGCCGCATCGCGACCGGCGTCGCCACCCGTTCGGCCTCAGGCCTGCAGCCCCGTGAGGTCCTCGACCTCATCTGGACCCGCTCCCGCGAGCTCATGGCCCGCCACGCCGCCTGCTTCCAGCAGGACATCTGCCCGCAGCTCGCCGAGGAAGGCGTCCACCTCATCCGGTGGCCCGACCTCACCGAGAAGGAGCAGGCGCGCCTCTTCACCCTCTTCCGCAACCAGATCTTCCCGGTGCTCACCCCGCTGGCCGTGGACCCCGCGCACCCGTTCCCGTACATCTCCGGCCTCTCCCTGAACCTGG
This sequence comes from Streptomyces sp. NPDC058289, assembly GCF_042880975.1. NCBI lineage: Bacteria > Bacillati > Actinomycetota > Actinomycetes > Kitasatosporales > Streptomycetaceae > Streptomyces > Streptomyces sp. NPDC058289. The sequence continues at coordinate 24,569 of NZ_JBHVYI010000050.1, read as the reverse complement.
CCGTGGTCGTACGCAATCCCGTGAGCGGCCACCGCCACTTCGCCCGGGTCAAGGTCCCCCCGCTCCTCTCCCGCTTCCTGGAGGCCTCCCCGCAGCGCTACGTCCCGCTGGAGGACGTCATCGCCGCGCACCTGGAGGAGCTGTTCCCCGGCATGGAGGTGCTCGCGCACCACATGTTCCGCGTGACCCGCAACGAGGACCTCGAGGTCGAGGAGGACGACGCCGAGAACCTCCTGCAGGCCCTGGAGAAGGAGCTCATGCGGCGCCGCTTCGGCCCGCCGGTGCGCCTGGAGGTCGAGGAGTCCATCGACCCCGGGGTCCTGGACCTGCTCGTGCAGGAGCTGAAGGTCAATCCGTCCGAGGTGTACCCGCTCCCCGGCCCCCTGGACCTCACCGCGCTCTTCGGGATCGCCTCCCTGGACCGCCCGGAGCTGAAGTTCCCGAAGTTCGTCGCCGGCACGCACCGCGACCTGGCCGAGGTCGAGTCCGCGTCCGCGCCCGACATCTTCGCGGCGCTGCGCGAACGGGACGTGCTCCTGCACCACCCGTACGACTCCTTCTCCACCTCGGTGCAGGCCTTCCTGGAGCAGGCCGCCGCCGACCCGGACGTCCTCGCGATCAAGCAGACGCTGTACCGGACCTCCGGCGACTCCCCGATCGTGGACGCCCTGATCGACGCCGCCGAATCCGGCAAGCAGGTCCTCGTACTCGTCGAGATCAAGGCCCGCTTCGACGAGCAGGCCAACATCAAGTGGGCGCGCAAGCTCGAAGAATCCGGCTGCCACGTCGTCTACGGCCTCGTCGGCCTCAAGACCCACTGCAAGCTGTCGCTCGTCGTCCGCCAGGAGGGCGACACGCTGCGCCGCTACTCCCACGTCGGCACCGGCAACTACCACCCCAAGACGGCACGGCTCTACGAGGACCTCGGCCTGCTCACCGCCGACCCGCAGGTCGGCGCGGACCTCTCCGACCTCTTCAACCGGCTCTCCGGCTACTCGCGCCGCGAGACCTACCGCCGGCTGCTGGTGGCCCCGCGCTCGCTGCGCGACGGCCTGATCTCCCGGATCGACAAGGAGGCCGCCCACCACAAGGCGGGCCGCCCCGCGTACGTCCGCCTCAAGATGAACTCCATCGTCGACGAGGCACTCATCGACTCCCTCTACCGGGCCTCGCAGGCGGGCGTGCCCATCGACATCTGGGTCCGCGGCATCTGCGCGATCCGCCCCGGTGTCCCCGGGCTCTCGGACAACATCCGGGTCCGCTCGATCCTCGGCCGCTTCCTGGAGCACTCCCGGGTCTTCGCCTTCGGCAACGGCGGCGAACCCGAGGTGTACATAGGCAGCGCCGACATGATGCACCGCAACCTCGACCGCCGTATCGAGGCACTGGTCAGGGTCGCCGACCCGGCCCACCGCGCGGCACTGGACCGGCTGCTGGAAACCGGAATGTCCGACGCCACCACCTCCTGGCACCTGGGCCCGGACGGCGAATGGACCCGGCACAGCACCGACAGCGAGGGCCAGCCGCTGCGGCACGTTCAGGAGATGCTCATTGACGCCCGGAGGCGCCGGCGTGGCTCAGCCAAACCATGACCTGACCGCGACGACGGCAGGCACCGTACTCGGTACGTACCTGCGTGCGCAGGCCACCGCATTCCTGCGGGGCCTGCGCCTGCACGAGGAGGGTGCCGCGAACGGCAGCGCCGGGGGCAGCGAGGCGGCGCGCAGCCTGCGGGGGGCTGCGCGCCGGATCTCCTGCTCCCTGTCCACGTTCAGGGCGGTGGCCGACTCCTCCTGGGCTGATTCGCTGCGCACCGAGCTGGTCTGGCTGTCGGCGACCCTGGCCGACGAGCACGCGTACGCGGCCCGGCTGCTGCGACTGATGGACGCCTTGCAGCGGCTGTCGGGCAACCCCGAGGTGCCGGCCCCCAGGGGTACGGCGGGCTCGCTGACCGTGGGCTCCGCCCGCGCGGGCGCCCTGCTGGAGCGCCAGCTCACCCTGGCCCGTACCCGGGCCCACTCCGCGACCCTGCAAGCCCTGGGCTCCTCCCGCTTCCACGCGGTCGCGGACGCGGTGGCGGTCCTGGCCTCCGAGGTCCCCCTGGACCCCGTAGCGGCCCGCGGCCGGGTGGACGACGTCTTGTTCCCCCTCGCCGAGGTGGCTCATTCCCGCCTGTCCACGGCGGTGCGCTCCCTCCCGGCCCCCTCGCCCTCGCACCCGTACGACGCGGACCACGACAGCGCGTGGAACGAGGTGCGCCGCCTGCTGCGCGTCCACCGCTACGCCCAGGAGGCCCTGGGCGGCGACGTGGCCCGCCTGACGGTCGCGGGCGAGGCCCTGACCCGCCACCGGGACGCCGCGGAAGCCGCCGCCGCCTCGGCCACGGCAGCTCGCACCCCCCGCATCGCCCCGGCGACGGCCTACGCCCTGGGCGTCCTGCACGCGGACCAGCGCCACGAGGTCGAAGCCTCCCGCGCCACCTTCCAGCACCTGTGGCAACCGGCTGATTCAAGCCACGCCGGGGTCTGACGCCGGCGGCCCCGCCAACGGCAGCGCACGCACCCGCGACGGGTCACGCAACGGTAACGGCGGGGTAACGGGAGATGACGTCGGATGCCCGACCCGCACGGACACACCACCCCGTCCGCCACGGTTCACCGTCCGTTCACTTACCGCGGTCGGCCGCTTCACCTGATCTGCCTAACTTCGTAGGAGCAGGGAGCGAGTCGCCGCGAAGCCGGACGATTCCTCCGGGCAACCGACGTAGTCCTCTTCGCACGCCGCCCCGATTCAGAAAGCGGCCGGCGGCTTCTGGAAGGAAACACCCGAAAGTGAAGCTTCAGCGCAAGAACATGCTTCGTGCCTCCGCCCTCGGGGCGCTCGTCGTGTCCGGCGCCCTGGTCCTCACGGCGTGCGGCTCGGACGACAACACCAAGAACGACGCCGGCGCCTCGGGCAAGCCTTCCGCCGCCGTGGGCGACATCAAGTGCGACGACGCCAAGGGCAAGCTCCTCGCCTCGGGCTCCTCCGCGCAGAAGAACGCGGTCGACCTGTGGGTGAAGGCGTACATGGCCGCCTGCCCCGGCATCGAGGTCAACTACAAGTCCTCCTCCTCCGGTGAGGGCATCGTCGCCTTCAACCAGGGCACCGTCGGCTTCGCCGGCTCGGACTCGGCGCTGAAGCCCGAGGCCGTCGAAGAGTCGAAGAAGATCTGCACCGGCGGCCAGGGCATCGACCTGCCGATGGTCGGCGGCCCCATCGCCATCGGCTTCAACGTCGCCGGCGTGGACAAGCTGGTCCTGGACGCCCCCACCCTCGCCGCGATCTTCAACGACAAGATCAAGAAGTGGGACGACGAGGCGATCAAGAAGCTGAACCCGGGCGTCACGCTTCCCGCCACCGCGATCCAGGCCTTCCACCGCTCCGAGGACTCGGGCACCACCGAGAACCTCGGCAAGTACCTCAAGGCCGCCGCCCCCGAGGCGTGGACCTACGAGGCCGCGAAGAAGTGGCCGGCCCCGGGTGGCCAGGCCGCTTCCGGCTCCGCCGGTGTCGCCTCGCAGGTCAAGGCCGTCGACGGCGCGATCGGCTACTTCGAGCTCTCCTACGCCTCCTCGCAGAGCATCAAGACCGTGGACGTCGCCACGGGCGCCGCCGCCCCGGTCAAGGCCACCGGCGAGAACGCCTCCAAGGCCATCGCCGCCGCCAAGATCTCCGGCACCGGCGACGACCTGGCGCTGAAGCTCGACTACGCCACCAAGGCCGAGGGTGCGTACCCGATCGTCCTGGTGACCTACGAGGTCGTCTGCGACAAGGGCAACAAGGCCGAGACGCTCCCGGCCGTGAAGTCCTTCCTGAACTACACCGCGTCCGACGCGGGCCAGAAGATCCTCCTCGAGAACGGCTACGCGCCGATCCCGGCCGAGATCAACGCCAAGGTCCGCGAAGTCATCGCGAAGCTCGCCTAATCCAGACCTCCGGGACCACAGGCCCGCTCCCCCCGTCCGGGGAGCGGGCCGGCCCGGGGACCTTCCCCTCCACCCAGGGGATCCGGTGCACCGCCGCCAGGGGGCCTGCCCCCGTCCAGACCGGAAAGATCATGGCTTCCATCACACCCACCCAGATAGACACGGCTCCGCCTGTCTCCAAGAGCGGAAGGTCCACCGGCCGCGCCGGTGACAAGATCTTCGCGGGCCTCTCCAAGGGCTCCGGAATCCTGCTCCTGGTGATCATGGCGTCGATCGCCGCCTTCCTCACCTACCGCGCCTCCATCGCGCTGGCCGACAACGAGGGCAACTTCCTCACCACGTTCGACTGGAACGCCTCGGCCACGCCCCCCGTCTTCGGCATCGCCGTCCTGCTCTTCGGCACCGTCGTCAGCTCGATCATCGCGATGCTCATCGCGGTTCCGATCGCCGTCGGCATCGCCCTCTTCATCTCGCACTACGCGCCGCGCAAGCTGGCCGCGCCCCTCGCCTACGTGGTCGACCTGCTGGCCGCCGTGCCGTCGATCATCTACGGCATCTGGGGCGCCCTCTTCCTCGTCCCCTACCTCGGCGGCCTGAACCTGTGGCTCGACGAGTACATGGGCTGGACCTACGTCTTCGACAAGACCCAGGTCGGCGTCGCCCGCTCGCTCTTCACCGTCGGCATCCTGCTCGCGATCATGATCCTGCCGATCGTGACCAGCGTCAGCCGCGAGGTCTTCCTCCAGGTCCCGCGCATGAACGAGGAGGCCGCACTGGCCCTCGGCGCGACCCGCTGGGAAGTCATCCGGATGTCGGTCCTGCCCTTCGGCCGCTCCGGAGTCATCTCCGCCTCGATGCTCGGCCTCGGCCGCGCGCTCGGCGAGACCATGGCCGTCGCGACCGTCCTCTCCCCGAGCTTCCTGATCTCCGGCCACATCCTGGACGCGGGCGGCGGCACGTTCGCGCAGAACATCGCCGCGAAGTTCGACGAGGCCAACGAGTTCGGCCGCGACGCCCTGATCGCCTCCGGCCTCGTGCTCTTCCTGCTCACCCTGCTGGTCAACGGCGCCGCCCGGCTGATCATCGCCCGTCGCAAGGACTTCTCGGGGGCGAACGCCTGATGAGCCACGCACTCCAGGACCCGCGCCCCTCCCGGGCCGCCAGGTCCGTCGCCCCCGGCAGCCTGACGCAGGGCCACCTGCCCCGCTGGGCCCCGGCCGGCATCGCCGTCGTCTCGGTCGTCCTCGGCTGCGCCCTCGGCGCCCTCTTCGGACTCCACAGCAAGATCCAGTGGGGTCTGCTCGCGGCCGTCCTCTTCGTGGTCATCACGTACACGGCCAGCTCGATCGTCGAGAACCGCCGCCAGGCCAAGGACCGGGTCGCGACCTCCGTCGTCTGGGTCTGCTTCATCCTCGCCCTCGTCCCGCTGCTCTCGCTGCTGTGGACGACGATCAGCCGCGGCATGAAGGTCCTCGACGGGGACTTCCTCGGCCACTCGATGAACGGCGTGACCAGCTTCGAGGCCGGCGGCGGCGTCTACCACGCCCTCCTCGGCACCATCGAGCAGGTCGCCCTCGCCACCGCGATCTCGGCCCCCATCGGCCTGCTGACCGCCGTCTACCTGGTCGAGTACGGCAAGGGCTCGCTCGCCAAGGCCGTCACCTTCTTCGTCGACGTCATGACCGGCATCCCCTCCATCGTCGCGGGTCTGTTCATCCTGACGACGTGGAACCTGATGCTCGGCTTCGGCCCCTCCGGCTTCGCCGGCGCGATGGCCCTGTCGATCCTGATGATGCCCGTCGTGGTCCGCTCCACCGAGGAGATGCTCAAGCTCGTCCCCAACGAGCTGCGCGAGGCCGCCCTGGCCCTCGGCGTGCCGAAGTGGCGCGTGATCCTCAAGGTCGTGCTCCCCACGGCCATCGGCGGCATCGCCACCGGCGTGATGCTGGCCGTCGCCCGCATCGCGGGTGAGACCGCACCGATCATGCTGCTGGTCTTCGGCACCCAGCTGATCAACAACAACCCCTTCGAAGGCGCCCAGTCCTCGCTCCCCCTGTACATCTGGGAGCAGTACAAGGTCGGCAGTGAAGCCTCCTACGACCGGGCATGGGCCGCAGCGCTCGTCCTGATCGCCTTCGTCATGATCCTCAATCTGGTGGCTCGCGGCATCGCCCGCTGGAAGGCCCCCAAGACCGGTCGCTAAGAGCGAGTCCATTAGCGGCTCCGCCGCGGTGACCACAGAAAGCGAAGTAACCACCATGGCAAAGCGAATCGACGTCAGCGGACTGTCCGCCTTCTACGGCGCCCACAAGGCCATCGACGACATCTCAATGACCGTGGAGCCCCGCTCCGTGACCGCCTTCATCGGCCCCTCCGGCTGCGGCAAGTCCACCTTCCTGCGCACCCTGAACCGCATGCACGAGGTCACCCCCGGCGGCCGCGTCGAGGGCAAGGTGCTGCTGGACGACGAGAACCTGTACGGCCCCGGCGTGGACCCGGTCGCGGTCCGCCGCACGGTCGGCATGGTCTTCCAGCGTCCGAACCCCTTCCCCACCATGTCGATCTTCGACAACGTGGCGGCGGGACTGCGCCTCAACGGCTCCTTCAAGAAGTCCGAGCTCGCGGACATCGTGGAGAAGTCCCTCCAGGGCGCCAACCTCTGGAACGAGGTCAAGGACCGCCTGAACAAGCCCGGCTCCGGCCTCTCCGGCGGCCAGCAGCAGCGCCTGTGCATCGCCCGCGCCATCGCGGTCGAGCCCCAGGTCCTGCTGATGGACGAGCCCTGCTCGGCCCTCGACCCGATCTCCACCCTCGCCATCGAGGACCTGGTCGGCGAGCTCAAGGAGCGCTTCACGATCGTCATCGTGACGCACAACATGCAGCAGGCGGCGCGCGTCTCCGACCGCACGGCCTTCTTCAACCTGTCCGCGGTCGGCCAGCCCGGAAAGCTGGTCGAGATCGACGACACGGACCGGATCTTCTCGAACCCGTCCGTCCAGGCGACCGAGGACTACATCTCGGGCCGCTTCGGCTAAACCGGGATGTGCTGAGCGTCCTGCGGTGCTGCATGGCGGTGCCACCGCAAGGCGAAAGGGCCGGTTCCCCCTGGGTGGGGGGAACCGGCCCGCGTCTTTCCCCGGTGCCGTGACTGTGTCTTATAAACAACAGACGCTGCCGACGAAAGTCCAAGTGTAGATCTAGGTGGTCGCCGGATCATTCTACGTCTGGGGGGTGGGGGGC